>JAIFMY010000040.1 GCA_020048155.1 Bacteroidota bacterium | reverse complement strand
TATGCATTGAGTTTATTAGCTGTCATTTACATCTTTATATCCACCTTTATACTCACTATCACCGAGCAAGGAGTGCGGTTCGAGGCTTTGCTTTTCGAAGAGGTTTCGGCCTTTGCAACTGTGGGCTTGAGTATGGGCATTACTGCGAATCTTAGTTTCTGGGGGAAAATTGTAATCATTGTATCCATGTTTATCGGTCGTATAGGTCCGCTGACGCTTACCCTTAGTTTCATGAATCAGCAAAACAAGGAAAAAGTATATTATACCAAATCGGATGTACTTATAGGTTGAAAAGTAATTGTATGAAAAAAATATGCTTTGATTACTATCTTTTAGGCAGCAACCAAAGCATATTATGTACTTAAGATAATTACAGAATCAATCAAATCTTAGTTTGCAGGAGTATGCACATCGGCCACCACTTGCTCCAATCTGCTGCGAAGACGTCCCAAATCTGCTCTAAAATCTGAAGCCAAGTAATCAAATTTCTTTCTGTATTGGCTACTAAGTTCATAATAGTATTCAATACCCTTATTCAAATTCTGATTAAATGTTTCGAAATACTTTACTTGTTTGTCAGTAATCGGTTTAGCAGTTTCCTCAATTTTCTTCTGTAAATAATCGATATATATTGACAGTTCTTTCAAGAAAACATGCGGCCTATCAGTACGCGCCAAACCCGGAATGCGCTTATAAATATGGTCGGTCATGGTGCGCAGGCTCACTATTTTGTTGAAATACGCCATATTGGGACCGGGACAAACCGACACGCCTTCATTCTCGGTAGTAATTTCAATGTTGTTGGCAATAAGCGCCGGAGTGCCTAGGCCTACACATATACAGCTACGCTCTTGCACCAGTTTGCTTTCGCGTTCCTTTTGTTCGGTATCCATTTCGCTGGATGATATTTGCTCTAGTTTGCTCTTCTGGTACTGACGGCTAGCCATACAAACAGCTTTATCTGTAAATTCGGTATTGAGTACCGCATATTTTTTGGTACACACAAACCCGGGTTTTCCGGCCTCTATCTGCTTTTGTTTTTCTTCGTCTTTGGTATTTCCTCTTACAGAATTGAAAGGCACACCAAGCGGACTGATGTTGCTTAAGTACAAATCGTCTTCTTTTGCATTTTTGAGCAGTTGCAGGGTGTTATCGTCTATAGTAACTGCTTCGGGAACCAACATGAAAGGCGTACCCCAGCCCAGAGAATCTAATTGGTATTGTTCAATCAGAAAGTCGTGCTCTTCGGCAGTACCTATGCCACCTTGTGCGGTCACACGCATATCCAAAGCATTTGGTATCACTTTTCCTTTTTGCAGAAGTGATTGCTTTAATACTTCAAATACGGCATTATAAAGTGTAGCTCTGTTGTCTTTAAATTCCTGCAAAATAGGCCCTAAAAGGTACCCATCAGTGGCGAAAGCATGTCCACCACAGTTCAAGCCGGATTCTATGCGGTATTCGCTAATCCAGATTCCCTTTTTGGCGAGCATTTTTCCTTGTATAAGTGCCGACCTATAGTCGCTCACTTTCAGTATGATTCGTTTAGAAAGATTGCCATCAGCATCGGGATAGAAAACATCAAAATTTTCGAAATAGCTATATAGCATGGGATTCATACCAGCCGAAAGTACAATTGATCCATTCACCGAGCTTTGTGCAAAGCCACGCAACGCAGCGTGAGCATCGTTATACTCAGTGGGCAGTTTCTCACCATTAGTATAATTGGCTTTATCGAGCTTGGTCATGATGTTTACATCTATAGAGCCGGGCATCAGATGTTCTTGCAACCATTGCTTCATATCTTCAATATCGGTTGACTTTTGCTGCATGTAAAGTTGAAATTTCTGCTTTACTTCAGAAAAATCAGGCAACATGGCCATATATTTTTCAATCTGGTCACTTTTCTGGCCGAAGGATTCCTTCATTTCAGCCATATTTTTCTTCACAATAGTATCCATCATATCCAAATACATTTGAATACGCTTGGCTCTGAAATCTTCCATTTTATCCGTGATTTCCTGAAATGGCAGATTAAATTTCATACTGTACAATTTCCGCATTTTTTCGATGAGAATATCATCGACCAGCGAAACCACTGACGATATCCCCCATTGTGCCACCTTTACAGGCGAATCGATGGTATAGGCTATTCCCATAACCGGAATGTGAAAAGAGTGCAATTGCTTGGGTGAATTCATAGCACTTTGATTTTAATTAAACTTAAGGAGTATAAATCCTAGATATTTGATTCTCGCCTTCAACCATTCGAATTTAAGACGATTCTGTTCAAATATTCGGTTTTTACTTTTGCAAAAATACGATTTAAATTTTAGATACGTAAACGTATGAAATTTATTTTCAGATATTTAAAGATGATAATTATTTTATCGGCAACACTTTTACTTTCGTGCAACTCACCGCATAACCCTCTACAACAGCCTAGTATTATGTATGCTCAAGCTGGTGTGGTGTTGGATGCACTGCCCAATGATGAGATTTGGGAAATGCAGGCATGGGAAAAGTTGGACCAGGTTTGGCTAGGCAATACGCCCGACTCAACGGATTTCAAGGGTAAGTATAAATTGGCTTGGGATGAAAAATATTTATACGTGCTCGCCGAAATAACAGACGACACCCTCATGGATATACACACCGACCCACTTGAAAAATACTGGGACGATGACTGCCTTGAAGTTTTCATAGATGAAGATGCCAGTGGTGGAAATCACCAGTATTCATACAACGCTTTTGCATATCATATAGCTCTGAATGGCGATGTGGCTGATATAGCTCCGGACAGCAGTAAGGTTTTACTGAATGATCATGCCATTGTAAAACGTCAGACTACAGGTAATACCACCATCTGGGAAGTGGCATTTCAGTTGTACGATAGTACTTTTACCCATACATCTGCCTACAAACCAATAAGCCTCAATGCCGGCAAAAAACTTGGATTCATGATAGCCTATTGCGACAATGACCGAAGCGCCGAGCGCGAAAACTTTGTTGGCTCGGTTGCGGTAAATGGGACTGATAAGAATCGTGGCTGGATAGATGCCGGTATATTTGGGAAATATGAACTTATAAAGTAAGGTTTTACAAAACACCTTACTAAATAGATATTTTCAGATTTGATCAATCATACTCAGGTAAGAAACTTTTTAATGGCTGCATTCAGTACATTTTTATCAATAGGTTTGGTGATGTAGTCATTAAAAAAAGTTTTATATTCATTTATCTCATGTTGCAAAGCGTAGGCAGATACCGCAATAATAGGTAAATCGGGCTTCATTTCGCGAATAAATATGGCAGCACTGTACCCATCGAGCACCGGCATTTTTATATCCATAAGTACAAGGGCTATTTTATCGTTTTCCTTACATATATTAACCGCTTCGTCGCCATTCTTGGCATGTACAGATACATACCCTAGTGAAAGAAATAGCTCTTCAATGAGTAGAAAATTGTATTCCTCGTCTTCTGCAACCAAAATCTGGTAATTTGTTTCCAATATTACGTGCTCTGCTACATGCACCGGTTTGTAAGGTATAGAAAAATAGAAGATAGAACCTTTACCTAATTCAGATTCGAGCCATATTTTCCCACCCAGCAATTTTACGTATCCTTTTGAAATAGATAATCCCAACCCCATACCTCCATATTTTCGGGTGTTTACAAAATCTACCTGCCGGAATCTGTCAAAAATCAAATCGTGATATTCGGGTGATATTCCAATACCGGTATCTTTTACATAAAACACAATTTCGAGGGGTTGATTGGGCTCAGAATGCAAGGTATATCCAATTTCGACGGAACCATCGTGCGTAAACTTGAGCGCATTTGAAACGAAACTAGTAAGAATACGGTTGATTTTATTTTTATCAGTGTATACTTCAGAAAGCCTGTTGCCTAAAAATTGTTTTATGTATATGGCTACATTTTGGTGTTGCTGTGCATTTTTAAAATTATTGAGTAAATCAATTATGAGCGAGTTGATATTGACACATTGTTCAGAAACCGTTTCTTGCGAAGTTTCGATGGTTGAAATGGCAAGTACATCATTCACAATATTCAGCAATTGGCTGCAATTGTTTATTATTATTTGAGTAAAATTTGCACGTTGCTCTTCGGTAATATCGAATTCGGACAAGAGATTTGCGAAACCGACTATGGCATTCATGGGAGTGCGTATTTCGTGGCTCAGGTTGTTCAGAAACGCCGTTTTTAGTCTATTGCTTTCTTCAGCCTTTTCTTTGGCAACTATGAGTTCTTCTTTTTGCTTTCTGTTTTCAATTTCGAGGTGATACACACGCAAAGCACTTTCAATAATTTTATCGAGTTTCTCCTCGTCCCAAGGTTTTTGTACATACTGAAAAATTCTAGCATTATTTACAGCACTCTCAATGGCATCGAAATCAGCAAAACCTGTAATAAGAATACGCTTAGGACCAGGAAAATGTTCCAATGTGAACTCAAGAAACTCAACTCCCGACATTTCAGGCATGCGTTGGTCGCTCAGCACTAAGTCTATTTGATTGTTATTCAGAATTTTAATGCCTTCTTTGGCTGAAATAGCGGTGTATACATCAAATTTCCGACGAAACGTATCTTTAAATATTCTCAGGTTACTTTCTTCATCGTCAACATATAGCAAAGCAAATTTTCTCATGTTACTCAATATTAGAGAAGGCGTTAATAATTTCAAGTTTAAGAACATCATAATCCCAAGGCTTGGGTATAAAACGCGAAAGTCGGTACTGGTCGAAAGCCAACTTAATATCGGCATCCTCAGCAAAGCCCGATAATATGACTCGGTTTGGAGGAATACTTGGAAAACGGCTATTGACAACAGCCAGCAACTCTACACCGCTCATTCCTGGCATACGTTGGTCGGTTATCACTACATCCACCCGTTTATTCTGCAATATTTCCAAAGCCTCAGCACCACTACTGGCCAACAATACATCAAAATCGCGTCGGAAAGTATCTTTGAATATTCTGAGATTACTAAGTTCATCGTCTACGTATAATATAACTCTTTTCATAAATATGCCATTATACTTTAGGAAATGAAATAATAAACTCTGTACCAATACCGGGTTCAGAAAAAACTTCAATTTTGCCGTTGTGCTCCTTTATTATGCCGTAGGTGATTGACAAGCCTAGTCCGGTACCTTGGCCTACAGGCTTGGTGGTAAAAAACGGATCGAACAGTTTGGCAAGCATATCTTTGTCCATGCCACAGCCATTGTCTTTTATCGAGACTTCTACCATTTGCTCTTTCAATCGGGTTTTTATGGTTATCTGTCCGTTGTCTGAAACTGCATCAATGGCATTGGAAATAATATTCAGGAAAACCTGATTCATTTTACCAGCATAGCACATGAGTTCAGTCATTTCGGTATCATAATCCCGAATTAATTGAACCTGATGTTTATACTTATTTCGAAG
The DNA here is from genome assembly GCA_020048155.1 of Bacteroidota bacterium. Taxonomy (GTDB): domain Bacteria; phylum Bacteroidota; class Bacteroidia; order Bacteroidales; family DYOH01; genus JAIFMY01. The sequence goes on along the minus strand of JAIFMY010000040.1, from coordinate 22,606 downwards.
CAAAAGCAAACTTGTTTCGAGTCCATCATGCAAATCGTAGGGCACAAGACTTCCCTGATCTGTTCGTGAAAAACGACGCAAGCCCTTTACAATCTCAGCAGTGCGGTCAGCACCAATTTTTATATCGTTTATAATTGTAGGTATTGCTTCAATAGCATCGTAATAATAATTTTCCTCTTTCAGCTTTTCAATTTCAAGCAATTGTTCCCGTATATTGTCCGAATCAGGATTTATCTGGCTTATTTTTTCAATTACAGGTTCTATGTCTTTAAAATCGCGCAGCAAACTATTTATGCCGGCATATACAAAATTAATCGGATTGTTTATTTCATGGGCTATTCCAGCCGATAACACACCCAGCGAAGCCATTTTTTCGGATTGTATGAGCTGTTTTTGCATCAGTTGTATTTCGTCGAGCGATGCATGTAGTTCTTCATTATTTTCGAGCAATTGGGCATTCAAATAATCTATACGTTCCTTTTGCAGGGTGAGTTTCATATTCTTCTTGCGTATAAGCCACAATACAGATAGAATAATGAAGGCGGCAGTCACACTTAAGCCTACAGCCACATAAAGCCCTTGCATGATGAAATTTTGTTTTTCTATCACATTATCCTTTGACGACAGTATTTCGTTGCGACGAAATATCTCGCGGTTAATACTATCAATGATGGCTGTTTTGGTATCAAGAAAATATTGCCCATTTCGTATTTCTACATATTGTTTATTGAGCAGATGTTGGCTACCAATTAGACTATCTGTCAATTTTTCTAGCAAATTTTTCTGTGAATTCAAATATGCAGATTTACTATTCAGTTCTTGCTCATATTGCTGAATTTTAAATATTTGTCCAGCTTGAAATTCTTTCTGTTCCTCTATTTCGGCAAATTGTTGGGTCAAAAATATTTTCTGTTGGTTCAGCATTTCTTCGTTGTTGGCAATAAGTTCTTGCACGCTATCCAGATCTTTTCTGTACTCCATGTTCATTTTTTCATACGACCTAAGTGTACGCTGCGATTTGAGGTATATTGAAACAACATCTATTTCAGTGCCCCCCATTATAAGAATCTCATTGCTGGCTTTGAGCTTCTGATTAATTATATTGGGTTTATTAATTTCGTAACTCAGTTCAGTGTAGCTTTTATCAAAAAGATTTATCATAACCAAACTTTTATCAGAAAGGTTCTCGCTGATGAGAAGTATGGGTTTACGTTCTACCAAGTCGAAAATACGAACATATTCACTTGCAAAATCTTCACCCACAAATATAACGTCAAATGCTAAAATCGAAGAATCGGCTTTTGTAAAGGTGACAATTTTAAAATCTTTGTCATTGATTTTCTTCGAGCGCGATATATTGTACAAATTTTTAGAAATCTCATCTTTACTTGTAAAAAGTGCAACTTGAAAAACCACCCTATTGTTTTCGGGCCACTCAATGTGATTTGTAAATTTATATATCAACCCACTAATAAGATATTCGCGAGAAATCTGAGCCCTGATTTCGCCAATGAGAGACATGCATACCAGCAAACAAATGCCAATTTTATAACCAAACTGAATACTTAGCTTCACAACAGATTAAAAAGCATTTATAATTAAATTCTGCTTAACAGTGCACTCAAATATAAGCAAAATAATTGTTTTAAAACGTTTGTAGAACCATATTCTTAATCCTAATAATTCACCCAAATCGCCCATTCTTATTTTAACCAATATGACAAAAAACAATCTGCCCTTGCTGAATGAATGATCAACAAGGGCAGATTCTAAAAAAAATGTCAAACCAAAGTGTTAAACCAATGCTGTTCAATACTATTTTATAATTATTTAATACTCTGAATATAAGGCGCACCAGCGTCTTTTAGTGCCTTAACTATAGCAGGTTCGTTGGTGTCAATCAATTCTTTCAGTATTTTATTTACCTCATCGAGTTCGATTTTGGCCAAACGCATGGCTTCGCGGTGTGATGCATTGGGGCCGGCAGTGCTCATGCGTGTGCCTATGCCAGCATAACGGAATCTGTCGCCTAAATTGGGCACGTCTTTTTCGCCTACTTCAGCTTTCGATGGACTTCCATTGAGCCTGCGTTCAAGTTTATCCAGATTGGTTTTGTAATCGGCGATTTGCTTTACTAACCCGGGGAGCTTATTATTGGAAGCCACCAGTGCCCTTTGCATGGCAATGGCTCGGGCTTTAGCATCAGACAGTTCTATTTGCATGATGCTTATCCGCGATTGGAAATCTGAAAGTTCTTTCCAGAAAGCAGCCACAGCCTGAGCATCGGTTTTGCCTAAGGCACCATGCTGCAGTTGTTCTACGAGCACGGCTACGGTATCAGAAAGTGCAGTTATAATCCCGTTTTCTTCTTTGCAAAGCACAGCCTTGTATGTACCTGGTGCCACCATGTACCCACGGCCACCCCAGTTCTGCACGTTCTGCCCAAGCCTGATAGGCAGCGAACTGTAATAAGTCAAATCCCAGTTTATCAGATGCACGCCTTTTTTGGTAGATGCATCTATATATTTCACCAAATCGCCATTTGTTTTGTAAATGGCCAGAAAAACTTTCAGATTGGCCTGCAAACTTTCATTGTCTAATGCCTGCCACCCGGGAAACTCTACTTGCTGACCATTTTTGGCCATTTCCTTCTCTTTCTCCAAGCGTATTTCCTTCAAAGTTTTCAGATCATCGCGCAGGTAGTAAGTAAAATTAGCACCAAAGGCAGGATTAGCAGCTGTGAAAAAAGCATTCCCCTGAGAGCCCTTTATATCACCACCCAGCGGCGTGCGCTCCAGATACCACCATGCTTTGCGGGGTGCAAAAAGCAATGCCGATTTCTTAAGTTCATTTTCGGAAATATTACGCAGGGCAGAATAATCGTCGAGGATAAAAATACCACGACCAAAACTACCAGCCACTAAGTCGTTCTCGCGTCTCTGAATAGCCAAATCTCTTACCGAAATATTGGCGCCCAAATTCATTTTCAACCATTTGGCACCCCCATCTACGCTGGTGTATACGCCAAATTCAGTGCCAATGAACAATAACTTAGGATTTACGTGATCCTGTACCATACGCCATACCATCAGAGGTTTAGGCAAGTTGGCGACCAAAGAAGTCCAGGTACGGCCTTTATCGGTACTTTTGTAAATATACGGCGAGAAATCGCCATTTTTATGATTATCGAGACAAACGTAAACGGTAGCAGCATTGTGCAAATCGGCCTTTATATCATTTACAAAAGCTTTTTCGGGTGCGCCGGGCAATGCCAAAACCGGAACTTTGCGCCAGTTTTTGCCGCCATCTTCGCTCACCTGTATGGCGCCATCATCTGTACCTGCATACAACAAGCCTTCCTGTAACGGCGATTCGGCCAAAGAAGTAATGGTGTTGTAAGTACTCATGGCGTACACATCCCAAGGTGCATCCCAGCTATGTTTTTTGCCCATGATACTCATGCTCAACCTGTCCTGAAACTGGGTAAGATCGGGCGATATGACAATCCATGCATCGCCACGGTTATCTGAACACCACACGCGGTGCGAAGCAAAATACAAGCGTGTAGGCGAGTGCGGGCTCACGAGTATGGGCGCATCCCAGTTGAAACGCTCGTAAGATTCGCCTTGGCCCGGTTGAGGTTGAATATAAGTAATTTCGCCGGTTGTGCGGTCAATACGTACCAGATTCCCCTCCTGCCATTCTGCATACATGATATTCGGATTGTTGGGCTCGGTAGCAGGCTGGTGGCCATCGGCAAAGAGTACTATTTCCCAATCGGCATTAGAAATACCATTTTCGTTTACTGTGCGCGAAGGTCCTGCCTGAGTGCTATTGTCTTGAGTGCCTCCGTATATTTGGTAAAAAGGCGCCGAATCGTCTACTGCAATTTTATAGAATTGCGTAATGGGCAAATTTGCGATATAGTTCCAGTTGCGGGTATTGTCAAAAGTCTGATATATTCCCCCGTCGGTGCCCACTAGCATGTAGTTAGGATCATCGGCGAGAAAAGCGATAGAATGGTTGTCGGAATGCTTGAATTCCTCACTCATGGCTTTAAATGTTTTTCCACCATCTTCCGACACCTGCACACGAACATCGCATAGATAAATTTTGTCGAACTGATGCGGGCTGGCGTACAATTCCTGATAATAATGAGGGCCTGTACCACCAGAAATAGCATCCGACATCTTAGACCAGCTTTCTCCCTTATTGGTAGATTTGTAAACTGCACCTTTGCGTCTTTCCAATTCTACGGCCACATATAGCACATCGGGCTGCTGAGGAGATATGGCAATACCACATTTTCCTATATATCCGGTAGGCAAGCCATTACTTAGCTTAACCCAGGTATCGCCACCATCTTCAGATTTGTATACAGCCGACTCGGTACCTCCACCCATATAGGCAGCCACTGTGCGATGCCTCTGCCATGTAACAGCATAAAGCAGATTCGGATTGCGGGGATCCATGGCAATATCGGTTACTCCGGTCCAAAGATCATCGCCTAAGGTGCGCTTCCAGCTTTTGCCCCCATCAGTAGTTTTATAAAAACCACGCTCACCGCCCGAAGCCCATAGTGGTCCTTGCGAAGCTACAAAAACCACATTGGAATTGGTTGGGTGAACTATGATTTTAGAAATATGTTCAGATTTTTTAAGGCCCATATTTTTCCAGGTAGCACCATCATCGGTACTTCGGTAAATGCCATCGCCAAAACCTACGTGACGGCCACCCACATTTTCGCCTGTTCCAACCCATACGGTATGCGCATTTGAAGGATCTATGGTCACACATCCTGTAGAATATACCGCTTGTCCATCGAAAAGTGATGTCCATGTATTTCCTGCATTCGAGGTTTTCCATACCCCACCGGAGCCAACAGCTACGTACCATTCGTTCCGGTTTTGAGGATGAATGGCAATATCAGCAATACGCCCCGACATAAATGCAGGTCCTATATTTCTGAATTTCAGATCAGCAATGGTGGCATCTGTCAAGCCAGATTGTATATCTGTGGTTTTTTGTGCCAAAGCATGCCTGCCCTCTGAAGCCAGTAAATACATGCAAAAAAGTAGTAAAATTGCTCTTTTCATATAATTCCTATTTTTGAACTTTCACGAAAGATAAAAAATAAAATATAAATACGATGTGTATACACAATCTATATAGGTTGAATATTATTAACATCATTTTTTTAAGAGTGAAGCAACTTCCTCATTTAATTCGTGTCAGTAATAAAAGGTAAATCACCGAGAGCATTTTAAAAATATTACAATTTAATACCCAATACATATGAAAAGCAGATTGATTTTGGCAACAGTAATTCTGGCATTCGCATTTGCATCTTGCGAAAATGAAAACGAAACTCTTATCAGTAGCAACAACTCAGACGAGAGCCACAACGCAGGAGAAAACTGCATGGCATGCCACAAAAGCGGGGGAGACGGTGAAGGTTGGTTTACAACTGCGGGAAGTGTATACGAACCCACGCTGGTAAGGGGTGCGCCTGGCGGATATATCAGCTTTACAACTGAACCCAATGGTGCAGGTACTCAATTGAAAACTATAGAAATAGACAAATTCGGAAATTTTTATACCACCGAAAAAATAGAATTCGGAACAGGTATTTATGTTTCGGTTACGGGAGCAAGTGGCAATACCAAGCCTATGAATGGTGCCATAACCAGTGGTGCATGCAATACATGCCACACAAACACTAACAAAATTTGGATTAACTGAGATTGTTTCATAATGAGAAATAAATCCCGAAACACCTGACTAATAAGTGTTCGGGATTATTTTTATCCTATGCTAAAATTTTTAATTTTTCTTATCTAATGCGTGAATTGGTATCTCAAAAAAAAGTACATTTGACATAAAATAAAAATTAGCTGTAAAGTTGAATACAACATACAGTATATCAGCATCTAACCTATTGCCAAAGTGAAAAGAAGTATATTTAAAATCAGCATTTTACTAAGTATTCTTTTTAGCATAAATATCACAAGCAGTGCGCAGAGTTTTCATATTACACATTATACCAGAGAAGAAGGCTTGCCAAATGAGCTTATAAAGGCCATAGCTACCGATAAATTCGGACAGATATGGATGGCTACGGATGAAGGTATTATTTCATACAACGGACTGCAATTCAATCAGATAACCGACAATTTACCAAGTACATACATAAAGAGTATTAGCAAGGATGGCATGGGTAATATTTGGGTGGCCTCAGATATGGGCATTATACAAGTTACACCAAACCCTGTGGAGCCGGAAATAAAACTACTTCTTGCAGGTGAATCTAAGGCTAATGACAGTGCATTGTGGTTTCCGAAACATTTTTATGCAGATTCACAAAAAAGGCTTTGGTTTTCGGATAACAATGCCATTTGGAAATACGAAAATGGTGTATTCAAAAAATATAAACAAGAAGCCAATAACCTCACCATGAGCTGGCAAAGGTCGTTTTCATTCACCGAAAACCAAAATGGTAGTTTATACGCAATTTCACAAACGGGAAATCTATTTGTATACAACGCCAACACCGATAGTTTCGATAAAATATTGCAAAATGATAAACCCAGTATTGTAAGCCATGTATATTCCAAGGACAATAACATACTGCTGGTGGCCACTGCCAACGGTGTACTCATGTATACACTCGCAGGTACGAATGAAATAAGGTCGGTAAAAAACCTGACACCGGGCATAGATGCAGCTTATATAGAACCCAAAGGTGTAAACGAGTACTGGATAGGTACCTGGACACAAGGCTTATATATTCTGAGCGAGCAAGCAGGGACATCTGAATTGAAGCGTATTGAAGAATATACCACCAACATAGCATGCTACCTGAGTACCGACCAAAATGGCGACCTTTGGGTGGCCAGCGACAATGGCCTATGGCTTTTGCAACAAAATACTTGCGAAGCTCCATTTGCCCAACAAAGCAATATCTACACCCAACATATTTATCAGAAATCTGAAACCGAATTGTATTTTACCGATGGTGAAAATATTTTTTTGGTAAATCCTACAAAACCATTTCTGCCCGCTCAAAAGATAATAAGCAATGCCGGGCGCTATTTTTTGGCACTCACACATGTAAACCACCAACTGTGGGCAGCCGATGCCTCGGGGAAAATTTCGGTAATAGAAAACAATAAAATCACCCAAACTATAGATCTCACTGCCCAAGGTGGAGCTATATACTATTTATTCACCGATAAGCAAAACAATGTATGGCTGAGCCAGGACAGACTAAATGGTGTAGCGAGGGTTGATAAAAATCTGGGTGTAAAAGTCTTTACAGAGTCTGAGGGCGTAGGCTCACATATTTCAGCCATGGCCATATCTTCTGAGGGTAAAATATACGCCGGAGGTACCAAAAATGGTGACTATTTGTATGAATACGATCCCACAAGCGAGCGATTTATAAATCTCAGTTTTGATTTTGATACCACCCAGCCACGCGACATCATTGTGCACCAAATGACCATAGGTGCAGGTGCATTGTGGTTGGCTACTTCGTACGGCCTAGTTACTTATAAAGACAATAAAATTGAGCCGGTGAATACTGGTTTTTCGAAAGTAGATGCTGCAAAGGCAATTTGTACCGACAGAAATAACCAGATATGGTTCGCCAACAGCCAGGGAGTGTACAAAATTGTTGGAACTGAATTATTTTTCTACGATGAAATAAGCGGGCTTCCATCCAAAACCATCGCATTCAGGTGTATGACCACCGATGCATTCGGACGTGTATGGATTGGTACTACATCGGGTCCAGCATTTTTTCCAAATAAAACGAAACCGGCACAAACACCTACGCCGTATTTGCTATATGTTCAGAACAACGACAGATATATTTCCTCGGAAGAAAATAGTTTCCTCAATACTTCCTATTTCAAATTCAAATTTACCAATAGCATTTTCCCAACCAAATATCTTCAGTACGAATGGCGACTGAAAGGGAAAGACGATAAATGGCAAAAATTAGAATCGCTTGATGGATTGTACATTTCAGATTTATCCCCCAAAAACTACGCGCTGGAAGTAAGATGCCGCAAATTTGGACATTATACATGGTCTGAACCACTCATTTTTGAATTCAGCACGCACAGAGCATGGTATTTAACCTGGTGGTCATTCGTATTTTTTGTAGGTTTACTTAGTGTGGGTGTATGGGCTATAGTAAAGTACAATACCCAAAGATTGGAAAACCAGAAAAAAAATCTGGAACATATTGTAAAAGAACGAACACACGAAGTGATACTTCAGCAAAAAGAAATATTGGAGAAAAACGAAGAGCTAAACCAAACCAATGAGGAACTAATGACCACCCTCGACTTGGTGCGCGACCAGAAAACCCAAATTGAACATTCGCACAAAAACATAACAGACAGTATACAGTCGGCACTCAAGATACAAGAAGCCATGCTGCCACCGGGCGAAATTCTTCAAAGAAATTTCAAAGAATACTTTATGCTGTATAAGCCCAGAAATATAGTAAGTGGCGATTTTTACTGGTTTCGCGCCGTAAAAAACTATACATACCTGGTAGCTGCCGATTGCACCGGACATGGGGTGCCTGGCGCATTCATGAGTATGTTGGGAATTTCGCTGCTCAACGAAGTTATAACCGAGCACAGCACACTTACACCCGCTCAGATTCTAAACGAACTGCGCGAACGCACAAAAAAATCGCTTAACCAAGATGCCAAGCCACGTACTACCCAAGATGGCATGGACATGTCGCTTTGTCGTGTAAATAATCAAACCGGAGAACTCATATATGCCGGAGCTAACAACACATTTTATCTTACCCGAAAGCAAGTCGATGGCTCTTATACACTCATAGAAACCAGAGGCGACCGTATGCCAATAGGTATTTATCCAAAAGACAACGAGAGTTTCAACGATTTCAGCATGCGACTTTCGCCTTCAGATACTTTCTATATTTTCACCGATGGGTATGTCTCACAATTTGGTAGCAAAACATTTGAAAAGTTTAAAACCAAGCGTTTGAAAGAAAAGCTACTTGCAATACAACATCTGAGTTTGAGCGAGCAAAAAAACGAACTGATACATACATTCGAAGAATGGAAAGGCGAGAATAGCCAAGTAGACGACATATTGATTCTTGGGGTGAAAGTAGAATGATTCATTTCAAAATAACAGAGTGCCGACCACAAAGACCTCCTAACACATTGGATGGAGCAAAGGTACTGATGTGGGCTTTCAGCGTACAATTGCCATTCTACCATATCCAATCAAAAGAGTCTGAATCTCACTCACCCGTGTTTGGCTTAGCCGTGGCTCAGTATCCGGGCGACCAAAGTTTTTATGCCTTTGGTTGCAACTTTCACTGGAAGGTAGTTCAAGACTCTCATTTTAAGAGCATTGAAGAAGCTATTTCGCACTTTCAAAACCTTTGCCTACCCCATGCCCCCGTATGGTATAACAACAGCGCGGAAAACAGCAGCCAGATGTAAAACAACCTCCCTTGTATAAAATCTTTGCATTTTTTAAGATGCTTTAAATAAATTACTTAAAAGTATACACTTTATTTGCACCGTTATTTAACACCTTAAAAAAAACAATTCAATCATGGAAATTAATATTTGGTTTTGGGTTATTTTCAACCTCTTCGTACTATTGATGCTTGCACTCGATTTGGGGGTATTTCACCGCAAATTGCATGTAGTAAGTGTTAAAGAAGCCCTCTCATGGACAGGCGTATGGATTACACTGGCACTTATATTTAATGTTTTCGTTTATTACACATTTGGCGAAACAAAAGCACTCGAATTTTTCACCGGCTATGTCATAGAGAAGGCACTGAGCGTTGACAATATTTTTGTGTTCGTACTTATATTTACCTACTTTCAGATTCCGGCCATATACCAGCACAAGGTATTGTTCTGGGGTATCATAGGTGCTCTTATTATGAGGATTATCTTCATTTTCGCAGGAGTAGCCTTGCTTGAGAAGTTTCATTTTACCATATACATTTTCGGAGCAATCCTCATTTTTACAGGTATAAAAATGCTCACCGAAAAAGATAAGAAAATGGAGCCGGATAAAAATCCGGTAATCAAGTGGTTCAAGAAAGTAATGCCTACTACAAACGAATTGCATGGCGACAAATTTTTTGTAAAAAAAGACAACATCACCTATGCAACTCCCCTATTCTTGGTACTTATAATAGTTGAAATAACTGACCTCATATTTGCAGTTGATAGCATTCCAGCCATTTTGGCCGTAACACAAGACCATTTCATCGTATATACAAGCAACGTATTTGCGATACTCGGACTTCGTTCTCTCTATTTTGCACTGGCTCATGTAATAGAACGTTTCAAATACCTGGCAGTTGGTCTGGCAGCAATATTGGTTTTTGTTGGTGCTAAAATGGTGATGATAGATGTATATAAAATACCTATTCACTTGTCGTTACTCGTAATAGTTTCTATACTCGTAATTAGCGTAGTATACTCGCTATACAGAACACGAGATTTACCGAAGAAGTAAGTTTCACACAATTTAAAATACATACAAAAGTCTGGCGGAATATTATATCCGCCAGGCTTTTAATTTTATCAGAATTTAAACAGGTATACTAATCACGCTTGGCATTATATCCGAATGATATACCAAACCGGGCTCCGCTCTTGTTGGGAATAACATAAGCATTGACCGGAATATTGAGTTTTCCGGAACGAAATGTGCGTCCAATTCCGAACAAAAAGCCAGTACCTAATTTGTAATTCCCTCGGCTATCAAGCCTTTCAGTTACCGACAAGCCTTCCATTTGCTCAGGTGTAAGCCCTTTGGTAAGTGTCCACACATCATTCAGATATACCCCTTTTGCAATTGATTGCATATACACCGTAGGTCCAAAGGCAATTTCGAAACCGTTTTTCGTATTGCGCAAGCCATTGAGAAAAGTAATAGAAGGGATGATGAGATTTTGGTCGAGACCTGTAACGTTGGGTATAAACTCAAACAATGCCTGAAAATCGCCCTGATTGAGGTACTGCATTTCGAACTGATATCCAAACTGAAACATCACCGGAAAGGCATTGTATCCACCTTGAGATGTAGGTTCATTGAGGTAAGTAGCCGTTTTACCGGTAAAAATGGTTGCCCCCATGCGCGGTCCACCCAAACTTATACGCGATTTGTTGGGGTTATTGATTGGATTTTCGTAATCGGATGGTTTTGTAAGGCGCTGAATAACTGTAGGATCATTTGGGCGGTCAAAAAGTTCGTTCACCCCTATGCGCACCATCATCTGTATTTCCTGCGGGTAATTCAGAAATTCGCGTACTAGGTTTTTCTCTATTTTTTCAGAGTTTACATCTATCAGTCGCAGGCTCAGAATCAGTGTTTCGCCATACACTTCGGCACTACCTGTAAGCATTTTGTCGGCACCAATTATATTACCGGTTTCTACCAGACATATTTTCCCGTAGCAATTATCAATATTGAGCTTGTGTTTGTCAATCATGTAAGCCACGTCATATCTGTCCATTACCTCAAAAGTATCGAGCCGCTCAATCTCAATGCGGGCTAGATTTCCGAGTTGCTGCGGAGTTAGGTTTATACCTTGTGCATCAAAGTTGAGGACTGTTATACTTATTCGCTGCAATTGAGCGAAAACGTTTCCGGATGTGAATAAAAAAAACATCAGGAACAGAACTATTAAATGATTCAATCTTGTTTTCATGGTGTTGGTTTTTTTAAGTGAATAATGCAAGCTTTGTTTTAAATTATAATTCAAATTTACACCCACGTCATAGCTTTTTGCAAACGGCTAAGCGCGGGCATTTTTGAGCCTTTTGGCACATATCACATAGAAAATAGTCAAAGAGGAATGCTCTGAATGGCCATATTTGCAAAAATTGCAACACCGGTATTGCTTATTGGCGAAAATCCGTAATTTTACACTCCCAAATACTCTGTATTCACCAAAAAGAAATGCTCAATGGCAGAAAATAAAAATTCTGAATTGCAACTACACTTCCTGAACCGTATAAAAGACATAATACCGGAAAGCATATCATTGGTAGATGAACTCTCAGACGTGCTCAACTTAAGTTCAGACAGCATATACCGACGACTACGTGGCGAGACATCGCTAAGCATAGACGAGGTAGCCCACTTGTGCAGCCATTACAAACTCTCGTTCGATTCCATTGCACACCAATCGTCTCAAATAAATTTTGAATACAACCTGCTTAAAGATGGCAATAGTTTCAAGACATATTTGCAAGGCATACGCAACGATATGCAACGTATAGCGCAAGCGCCTGATAGGCAAATCATATACGCAGCCATCGATATACCTATTTTTCATCATTTTGCCTTTCCTGAGTTAGGTGCATTCAAGATGTTCTATTGGTTGAAAGCTGTGGTGAATGCACCACACCTGGCCAATACCGTATACGATCTGAGAATGGCCGATGAAGAAATGGCAACCATAGGCAGCGAAATCTACGACCTGTACTGTCAGATTCCTTCGGTAGAAATATGGACTACAGAAACTGTGAATAGCCTGGTGAAACAAATTGAATATTTCTGGGACAGCGGCAATTTCCAAAAGCACGACGATGCCATTTTTATATGCGAACAAGCACTCGAAGAACTGAATACCATAGAGCGACAAGCAGCACAAAGTTCAAAAATGGCAGTGAATCAAGTACATGAACCAACAAAATTTCACCTATACGAGAGCGATATTGAAATTGGCAACAACTGCATACTTACCCGAAAATCGGAAGAACTGGCTGTATACATCAGCGTGCATACTTTCAACAAAATGCTCACCCGCAATCCTGTATTTTGTAAGGATACTGAGACCTGGCTCGACAATCTGATGCGCAAGTCGGTACTCATAAGCGGCAGTGCAGAGCGCAACCGATATCAGTTTTTCAAAACTGCAAATACAAAAATAAAACGCCTGCTCGATAAAATTTTTGCGGATGGTATGTAGGTAAAATCTGGGTAAAAGGAATTTTACATTTTACAACTATTTGATTTACTAACCTATAAAAAGACAAACCCTGTCAAAGTTTTGAACTTTGACAGGGTTAACTTTTCAGGTTCAACACGTTGACAGGGTTTATTATATAAGTTCCTTGCAGAATTTTCTATTTTTCTAAAAACCGTTCAATTCCATGGTTACTGTAGGGATGAGCAGCAACAAACCCAAAAGAATAAGAATAACCATAAGCGGCCAAACCCATTTGAACCATTTTTCATAAGGTATGCGAGCTACTCCAAGCACAGCAATGAGCACGCCGCTAGTAGGGGTTATCATATTGGTAAAACCATCGCCAAGCTGATAAGCCATTACGGTAGCTTGTCGAGAAATACCAATCAGATCGGAAAATGGCGCCATGATGGGCATAGTGAGCGCAGCCTTGGCCGAACCACTTGGCAATACCAGGTTGATAAGGGTCTGAATTCCATACATCACAGATACGGTGCCGAATTTCCCCATTTCGTTCATAGCCCCGGCCAGATAATATAGTATGGTATCTATAACCCCGCCATTTTTGAGTATGATAATGATTCCGCCAGCAAGACCAACTACTAAAGCAGCCGATAAAATATCTTTCACACCTTCCAGAAATAGCTTTGTAATTTCATCTGCATTCTTATTGTTTGCTATACCACTTAGCAAGCCCATGGCAAAAAACAATGTCGCAATTTCCATGATGTACCAGCCGTATCCCATTACCCCAATGATGAGGAATAAAATAGTAAACATGAGTAAATTGAGGATAAAGAAATGGACTGATCTTCGTAACGATGTAACACCTGTAAGTGCGAATAAAGCGGCAGATATAGGAATGGCAGGAAAGGTCGTGGCACTATTTCCTATTTTGAGAGTAGTGCTCGGATATAAATATGCAAAAATAGTGAGACTCAGAGTTATGAATGCATATACACCCCATGCTATTTTTGGTTTGAAAACTTCCAATTCTGTCACATTTTCAGCCTCGCGTGAGCGCCAATAGGCGTCATCCTCATAGACAGGCGAGTATTGCGGATTTTTTTTCACCCGGGCAGCATATACCAAAATATAGGTAAAACCCACCGTATTTATGACCAACCAACTAAACATTCGGTACTCAATGCCACTAAAAAGCGGGAGTTCGGCTATACCTTGCGCAATACCAATAGTAAACGGATTGAGAATGGCACCCGCAAAACCAAGGCCGGCAGCCACAAACACCAAATTTACACCGGTGATAGAATCGTAGCCCATTCGTATAGCTAGCGGCACCAGTATAATAATAAATGCAATGGTTTCTTCGCTCATACCAAAAACTGCCCCAAATACACTAAACATGAGCATAATGAGCACCATAATCACATTGTTGATGCCCAGTTTACGCAGGAATGCATATTTTTCGAGGCCACGTGCATAGCGCAGAAAAGTGAAAATGCCCATATCTATAGCCTTGCTGTCGTTCATTATCCAGAATGCACCGCCAATAAGTAATATAAACACTATGATATCAGATTTGTCTACAAAACCATCAAATAAGGCAGAAAATATCTGCCATGTTTGCGGATTGTTTTCGGTAAAATGAAACACCATTTCCTTGTGATCTAAACCATTTACCTGAGATATTTCTTCCGAATACTTTCCCCCGGGTATAAACCATGTCATGATGGCTGCTATAAGTATGATATAAAAAACTATAACAAATGTATGGGGAACTTTGCGTTTTTTTAGCATAAGATATTTTTTAAAATATTATCTACTTAAACTATTATATTTCATATTGATATATACTCTATATATGACCGTAGTACTTTCTCCAAAACCATTCGAGCGATACAAAAAGCAACAGAACAAAAAATAGATATTTCCAGTGAATGAGTTCAATTCTGTCTGTTTTTTCAACTACCGATTTCTTGAACGAATCGGTACTATTTAGTTTCTCCAGAAGAGCATCGGTTTGTGAAGGCAAATAAAAACTGCCATTGCGCAAAGCAGAAAGTTTGCGCAGATATGCAAAATCGGGATTGCTTTCCCTATATTCAATCAATTCATCAGCTACTGCAAACTGACCATTCACCACTATGCTGTCATCGGCAAAATAGGCCACCGCCCTGTAGCTGTATACGCCATTTCCGGGTAGTTTCAACAGAGCTTTATATTTATTTCCGGTGACGAAAGAAAAATCTGAATATATAGTCTGGTCGCCTTTTACAGCAATTTTTACAGCATTGGCAACCACAGGCTTCATTTCTTTATCGTAGGTTTCGGCTTCAAACTCGCAGGCATCGGTATTGGTAAATATAAGTGAATGAAATATGGCCAATCTGCCATCTATCGGTTTCGCAGATAAGGTATTCACCCACATATTTATAAATCGATCGAACCCAAGCGTATTTCCATTTTTTTCGGCTTCATAGAGTCGCCATTGCCACAAGCCTTCGCCAATAAAGACAAGGCCATTGGCATTGCCATGCTGCACTCCAAGGAATATGGGTTGCTGAGTTTGAACCGTTTTATATTTTCTAAAAAAAATGATATCCGAGGTATTGCTCACCTTGTAGGTAGCCAATGGGGTAACCAAAGGAGGGCCTTCGCTAAAAAAATTGTAAGTCATCCATTGTGCATTTCCCCCCTTAGAAGCTGTGTTGAGATAAATCTGTGAGTATTCGTTGAGCAATTGTTTTGGTTCAATACTCATTCCCAAATTCAGTTTGTTGAATTCAGCATAGTTGGTGCGTGGTCCGGCCAGTATAACGAAAGGTTTTCCGGTAGCCAGATATTTGGTGAGGATTTCATTTTTAGATTTTGCAGGCATTTGTACGAAAATAGCTAAATCAATATCGGCCAGATTGCCATTGAATTCGTTTACAGGAATAAAAACTGCGTCCAGATTAATATTAGAGTATAGTGCCTGCCTTATAGCTGTAATATCGGGGTTTATGTTTTCAGCAAAAATTACTATTTTTTTCTTCTTGTCTATTACATTGAAATAAATATCCTGCGTGTTGTTTATCAGGTTCTGCTCATCAGGCAGATCTTCTATTATAATTGTATATTTCCAAAAGCCATTTTTAGCCGGCATCACTTCAAAAATAGTTTCCACACTTCTTGAAGTAATTAAACTTATATTTTTGGTACTCAAAATCTTCTCGCCATCCATCAGGCTCAATTTCACACCCTTCGGTATCAGCACATTACTTACCACATTCACCCTCAGCTCGTTGGAAGTATTCAGCAGCATAGTCTGGTTGTATTGAACATTGCTTATACGTACATCGCTTCTTTGTATGGTATCGCCTAAGCCCACCGCAAACACAGGTACATCAGAAAGTTGACTGCCGTATACCGGGTCTATACCGGTATTGTTGTTTCCATCAGAAACCAAAATGATGGCCCCCGGTTTGCGCCCCTCGAAACGGGCAGCCAAATCGTCGAACAAAACACCAAAATTGGTGCGTTTGCCAGAATAATCGGTTTTACCCGTTTTTACAGCATTATCAAAATTGAAAATCTGAATATCGAACTTATCGTCCAGATTCCCGATTTTTTCAATAAGAGCAGGCAGGAAATTTTGCCTCAGCTGTGCGGTATCGCTGTACATGGCCACCGATTGCGAATTGTCTACGGCCAAAATGAGAATTGGTTTTGAATAGACCAATTTGTTGGATATATACGTAGGTTGCAGCAATAAGAAAAGTAAAACAAAAATAACCAGACCGCGCAAAACAGCCATTATTTTTATCAGAAAACCTGGGGCTTCAGAGAGTTTTACTTCTTTTCGGTACATCCAAATTGCAAAACCAACTGAAATAGCCACGAAAATAGGAATGAGCCATCCTAAACCACTTTGCGCGAACTGGAACATTTTTTAATATTAATTGTAAATAAATATATATCTGAGCATTACAAAGGCATAGCACCGCTTACCATCAGTACATCGCCGCTTATATAGCCCGACATATCAGAACCCAGGAAAACGCAAGCATTTGCAACATCTTCGCCGGTTCCGGCACGCTTAAGTGGTATATTTTTCAGCCATTCCTGTTTTACATCTTCAGGCAGACCATGGGTCATATCAGTTTCAATAAAACCCGGGGCTACAGCATTGCACCTGATGTTTCTGCTGCCAAGCTCTTTGGCGACCGATTTGGTAAAACCTATAATACCCGCCTTAGAAGCAGCATAGTTAGTTTGTCCTGCATTTCCTGCTACACCTACTACAGAGGTAAGATTAATGATAGAACCCGCTTTTTTCTTTAACATAGGGCGCTGAAAAGCCTTAGTCAGGTTAAACACAGATTTCAGATTCACCATGATTACTTCGTCCCATTGTTCTTCAGACATACGCATCAGCAAGTTGTCGCGGGTAATACCTGCATTGTTTACAAGTATATCAACCTCAGTCATATCTTTCACAACGGCATCGGCAAACGCAGTAGTTTGTTGCATGTTGCTCACGTCGGCACCATATACAAAAACTTTTACGCCAAATGCTTCACATTCAGCTTTTAGCGACAACAGTCTATCATCAACAGAGCGACCCAAAATGGCCAAATTGGCTCCATGTTTGGCAAAAGTAAGCGCTATTACACGGCCAATACCTCTGGCTGCACCCGTCACAACTGCATTTTTTCCTTCTAGTAGCTTCATATTCTTTGAGTATTTACAATTTATTCGAGTCTAAAATCAAAATCGCTGCTAAGTTAAAAAACTATTCAGAGAGCAAAAAAGTAAAAAAATAAAACGTTACTTTATAACTGTAATATTCAAATAATATAGGGTCCATATCTCGGGTTAAACATTTTTTACAACTGTAAATACTTTTACTACAAGGGAAAATAAGAAAATAATATGTATTTTTAGGAAATATTAGATGCGGGAAATGAATAATTTGTATATTCGCATTATGAATGGTGTGAAATTGCGCCAACTTATCAACCCTTGAAAATCTTAAAAGTCGGAATTATGCCCACAATAAGTAGTGATTTTATTAGCGATTTTCACGATCAGAACATCATAATTTCATACAGAGGTGCATTTGATAGCTCTGTATTATCAGTACTTGCACAAAATTTAGAGAACTCAATACCTTCAGATATCAAAGCCAGCAAAAAAGTTTTTCGTATATTCATAGAGTTGGCTCAAAACATAAGTTTTTATTCTACCGAAAAACTGAGGCTTGGCGAGTCGGATCAAACAGGTGTTGGTATACTTATAGTAAAGGAATACCATGATCATTTTATGTTTGCAACCGGAAATATGGCAAAAAAGGACGTGGTTCCTCATTTGTTGGAACATAGCAAAAAAATAAACACGCTCGATAGGGAATCGTTGCGTGAATACAAACGCCAGCGCAGGGGAATGCCTCATAGTGAAAAAGGGGGAGCCAATATAGGTCTGATACAAGTAGCACTTATGTCAGAAAATCCTATCATGCTGCAAGCTCAACCATTTGATGATGAAAACACCTTTCTGATGATTGGTGCCAGGGTAGATAAATCATGAGCAATAAAGCCAAATGCAGTGTATACGAAATGGTTTTATACTTTATTTCTTCTTACAATTTCTGAATAGTACCTGTCTAGCGCAGCCTTCAGTAAAATTTGAACATATATCTTCGCTTCAAGGCCTGTCGCAAAACGCCGTAAGTTCAATCATACAGGATTCCGACGGCTTCATGTGGTTTGGCACACTCGATGGCCTGAACCGTTACGATGGTTACCGAATAGATGTTTACAGAAACAACCCCAATAAAGAGTTCTCACTTGCTGATAACTATATAAACACCTTATATGAAGCCAACAATGGTAAAATATGGGTAGGTACCAGCAGCGAAGGAATAGCCATATACAATAAACTCACTGATAAGTTTCAAACTATAAAAAACGATGTGTTTTCAGAAAAAAGTTTATCTGACAACAATGTCCTTTTTATATATTCAGACCTACAAGATCAGATGTGGATTGGAACTTCGAATGCAATAAATAAGTTGGTGAGCGAGAACTCTTCACTTACTGAAATTGAGGAATCGGTTATTAGCTCGGAAGTGAATGTAGCGCTCAACAATTTCAATCATTTCTTAAGCACAAAACACCAAAACAACCCTGCTAGTGAATTGCATTACGAAATGCTACAAACGCAAGACGGAAAGTATTGGCTTGCCAGCGACTTGGGTTTTGTACAATTTCTGCCCGAAGCCGACACTGTACAGCGGATAGTTTCAGCGCAAAATATTTTCCCGGCATATACGCTCGAACAGGTAGGTATACTCATATGGGTAGGCACTCAGCAAGGACTAGCAAACTACAACACAGAAACCGGGGTTTTTACTAAAATCAATCACTTTCCCAATATTCCGGTAAAAGCTATTCAACCAGACGATAGAGGCAACTTGTGGATAGGTACAAATGATGGTTTGTTTTTATACAACATGGCTATCGAAAACTTTTACCAATATACCAATATACCAGCCGACAATACCTCGCTGAGCTCGAACTCGGTAGAAACCATTTTTATAAATAAAACAGGTATTTTGTGGGTTGGCACCTACTTAGGAGGAGTAAACAAATGGGATCAGTACTCAGGTGGTATTGAACTTTACCGGAATAATCCGTACAACAAAAATAGTCTGCCATCCAACCAGATACGTTCAATATTCGAAGATTCAAAAGGCGTATTCTGGATTGGCACAGTAGACCAGGGCCTCTGTAGATGGAACGATAAAACAAATATTTTTAAGCAGTATAAAAACAATCCATACAACAGCAATTCACTTGCCAACAACCATGTACGCATTATTTTTGAAGATAAAAATCACAACATTTGGGTGGGTACCGATGGTGGCGGTATAAGCATCCTCAATCAGCAAACACAAACTTTTACACACTTCCAAAATATCCCGGGTAAAGAAGGTTCGCTTAGTAATAACCACGTATGGGATATAACCGAAGACCACTTGGGAAATATTTGGGTAGGCACGCATGGCGGCGGAGTAAATTTATATATGCCAGCCACAAAAAGTTTTAAAGTTTACGCCAAAAAAGCCGGACGACAAGGAAGCTTATCGGATGATAAAATAACTACCATATTTGAAGACTCCAAACACAACCTTTGGATAGGTACATTTGGAGGCGGATTAGAAAAATGGGATCCTCGTACACAAATGTTTGAACATTTGAGGCATAGCAAAAAAAACCCTAAAAGCATTTGCTCTAATCGCATATATTCAATACACGAAGATAAAAACGGTCGTTTGTGGATTGGTACTAAAGGAGGTCTGAACCTGCTTACCGAAAATGGAAAAGATTTTATACGATATACCCAAGACGATGGCTTGCCCAATGATGTGATAATGGGGATACTCGAAGATGAACAAAATAATTTATGGTTGAGTACCAATTTCGGACTTGCAAAATTCAATCCGCAAATACGTGAGATCAGAACCTTTGACACTTACAACGGATTGCAAAGCATGGAGTTTCTGGTAGGATCTTACTTTAAGGCAAAAAACGGAAAAATGTTTTTTGGAGGAATAAACGGCCTGAATACTTTTTTTCCTGATCAAATTCAAGACAATCCCTTTCAGCCACAAATAGTTATAACCTCTTTCAAACTTTTCAACCAAACCATTGAACCAGGCGAAAATTCTGTACTCAAAGAACATATCTCTAAAACTACTGAAATTGAACTTCGCTACAATCAGAATTTTATTTCGTTCGATTTCGCTGCACTTCACTTTTCGAACCCACTAAAAAATAGATATTCATATAAACTCGAAAATTTCGACGATACTTGGAATACTTGCGGAGCCGATCGTCGATTTGCCACATATACCAACCTCGACCCGGGTACTTATATTTTCAGGGTTATAGGCACCAACAGCGATGGCGTGAGAAATGATATCGGAGTTTCGATTCAAATAATCATTCATCCCCCATATTGGAAAGAATATTGGTTTCAGATACCTATGGGCATTATCATCATGCTATTGGTTTTTGGTTCAATCAGATACCGGATTAAAAGCATAGAAAAACAAAAGGAACTGCTAGAAATACAGGTAAAAGAACGAACTGCAACCGTAGAAGCACAGAAACAGGAGCTATTGTTACAATCTGAAGAATTGGCAAAATTATCCTTGGTAGCTTCTGAAACCGACAGTGCAGTGCTTATCATGGATAAAACCGGATATATAGAATGGGTAAATGAGGGGTTTGTGCGGTTGTTTGGCTATACGCTGCCACAATGGCGCACCGCTAAAGGAGAAAGTATTTTGGGTAATAAAAATACAGATCCTGTAATTTCTGAAATACACGAATTATGCATACTTAGCCGCCAACCAGTTCAATACGATATACCGGTGTTGTGCAACGATGGACGCGAACTATGGGTGCATGTAAATCTTACCCCAATACTCGACAAAAACCAGAATATTGTAAAACTCATTGCCATAGACACAGACATAACTCAGATAAAAGATGCCGAAAAAGAAATCTTGAAGCAAAAGGAAGAAATAGAGCAACAACGTGATGATATTGAAAGTAAATCGTACGAAATTCAAGCTCATAACGAGAACATTCGAGGAAGTATACGCTACGCTCTTACAATTCAACAAGCCATTTTGCCCCTCGAAAAAAACATTTCTCATCTCTTCGAGAATTTTGTAATATTCAAACCTAAAGATATTGTTAGCGGCGATTTTTATTTTTTTACGAATGTAAGAAATGTAAGCTTCGCAGCAGTAATAGACTGCACAGGACATGGCGTACCCGGAGCATTCATGAGTATGATAGGCACCAGCTTGCTGAACGAAATCATAAACATAAAACACATACTCGACCCAAAACAAATCCTAGAAACCCTAAATTCGAGCATTAGTAAAGCACTGAAGCAGACCGAAACAGAAAACAATGATGGCATGGATGTGTGTCTGGCCAGAATAGATAAACTAGAGAATGGCACTGTTCATATCACTTATGCTGGTGCCAAGCGACCATTATACATATACAATCCGGAAAAGAACTGCATAGAAACCCTCAAAGGTAGCCGCAAATCTATTGGCGGTATACGGGGACAGAGTACGGCATTCGATTTTATCAACGAAGATTATATTGCACTTCCAAACACTATAATATATATGAGTTCTGATGGATTGGCAGACCAAAACGATGTTAATCGCAAGAAATTTGGTAGCACCCAACTCACCGATAAGCTTTTGGAACTAGCGACTATGCCCATGCATGTGCAATGCGAGATGCTGAACCAAATTATTGAATTTCATATGCATGGTACCGAACAACGGGATGATATAAGCATTTTTGCTTTAAAAATTTAGTTTCACAACATAATCTCATTGCAAATCAATTTTAATGAATTTGTATACATGTATGTAAAATTGATGAAGTAGAAAAACAATAAATAACACTTAGCTTGATCACAGAATATTTATTAACATTCGATTTTGGCAGTTCAAAATATTATATAATCTGCACTATTAACCCGAATTATTCACAAAACTAAAATCCTCATCAAAGAAACTGGTTTTTGATATTTTTAGTTTAGATGGTTAAAAATGTTTGGGTA
>JAIFMY010000045.1 GCA_020048155.1 Bacteroidota bacterium | reverse complement strand
TTTTTTTATTCATAACCCTTGGTATCCCGCAAAGCTAATAATATCAACGGTTACAGAAGTTTTCAGCATCAAATTTGTCTATTAAGCCAAATATTCCGAAAAATGTGTAATTTCGGACAAATACAAATATTCCATTATGCGCCCCTTGTATCTTTATATATACATTGTACTAAGCACTTGTTTTACATTTTCTGCTGTATCTCAAAGCATTGTTACTACCCAAGCATACCCTCAGACGCTCACTGCGCTGGGCTCGGTTACCATTTCTACCCCAAGCCGAACCATAGATTCGGTATGGATACAATCGAGGGGAATATTGAAAGTAAATAGCAGACGTACCACCATATTGTTGCCTGCCAATGCTTATAATGGCATTGCATACACCGATTCGGTTTCTACTCCTTTTGCTTTTACTATTGAAATGCTCGACCCGCGCACCAGCTACTCATACACCCCCATTACTTGCGGAGCCAATGCGCTCATTTCCGGCCAAAGCAATGCGCACACCGTCCGCATTGAGATTCAGAGCAACGGCAGCACCATTTACCAGAACGCTGCGCTTCCTGCGAGTGGCAATTGGAGTACAGCACTGTGGCCGGGTATCTTTACTTTGTTTGCTTTCGATAGCGTGAATAACGCCCGGCAATATCCGTTTTTTATAAACATAGATCACCAGAACCTTCGCTTGTTGCAACTTGAGCCCAGTAGTTTTTGTGGCCTAGCCACCGGAAGTGCCGAAATACAATCGGATTTCAATATACTTACGGTTGCGGCAGCAGGCAGCACTACGCTGAATGCGAGCCAGAGTTTCACGCAAACCCTATTGCCCGCAGGTAGCCAGACGTTGATAGTACAAATGGTCAACAATTGCATCGACACCATTGTGGTTGATATTCCAGCTTACTCGCCACCTGAGGTAATGAGCGAAACCCGGGCCATAAGCTGCTCGCAGGCAAGCAATGGTGAGCTTATGCTCAATATAAGCGCATCCAATCCGTATACCTTGTCTTTTCATGGAAATACCATTGCATACCCAAGCGTTTTTCCCATTACAAACCTTGCTTCAGGTGCCGATAGCATTGCGTTTACCGACATCAACGGATGTATTTTACAAATCCGTTTCGATGTAGATACTGCTTATACCGATTGTTTCGATATTGCACCCAATGCCATGCAAGCAGGCGATACGTGGGACTTAATTACCCCATCGGGGCAGCGCCTTATGGACATATACGCAGGTACTACGGTAAAAATATTTGATGTAAACGGAAATCTTATAACCGATGTTTTGCCCTGGAACGGAATGTATGCCGATGGGGTACAAGCTGAGGGAGTATACTTTTGGATAGCCGAAGGCAACTACAAAGGAAATGGTTTCATTCATATTTTTCCTAAAAAATGACCCATATGCAAAATCATACAATATCGCACATCTGCTGCTTTCGCTCCATATTCTTATTGGTCTTTGTTGTAGTGTTCAATGCCGGATTTATACTGGCTCAAAACTCATTCGGTCTTCTGAATGAAACGCGCATCACCACAGGCCTCAATGGCAGCGAAGTGCTCGGAAAGGTCAGTAAATCTTTCACCGGACTCAAAGGCTCGCCCGAACTGATGCAATTTCAGTTAAACGTTTCGGGAAATGAATCCAAAATTGGTGTTTCATTCAGCAACAATACATTTGGGTTGCTTTCGAAAAATGTAGTGGGATTGCAATACATATACGATTTGCCCCTCAGCGCCAACTTTAAGCTTGGGCTTATGGCTTCCACAGGTTACGCCGGCACCAAAATAAGGCACGACAAGGCCATTTGGGTAAATACTGCTTCGGGTACTGAACTTATAGATTATGCACACGACGAGTGGCTGGTAGGCACCGGACTGCGCATTTATTCCAACTCATTCTTATTCGGGTTTATGATCAATCCTGCGCCTTTTTCGCAAACTTGGGAAATGATAGACGTGCACCTGGCCGGAAGGTTTGGCAAAACATTCAAAATAGAACCTTACCTCACATACCAGATTCAGGAAGCTGCTTTCGATTTTTCGGATAATGCATTTCTGAACAAAAGCACCATACAAGCCGGACTTATGGGATACTTTCAGGCATTTGTGGGCGGGCTGGCTTTCGATTACGAGAAAAAAGCATCGGTTGCAGCAGGCTTTCAATTCCAACGTATTAGCTGCTTATACAGATATGTTCACAATATAGCACACACAGAATTTTCAAGTCACGAAATAAGATTGAGGTATGACATTGCATGGAAGCCAATGTTTAAGATTTAAACACATCCTGCTTATACCCATCTTCTTAGGTATTTGTACAAACTTGCTGCATGCACAGGGTGCACGTTTGGTATTTCCCGAAATACCCTACCCGCAGTATGCACCAGTATATCACAACGACACGCTTTGGTTTACTGTAAACAGGCTGGGCTACGAATTCATTTTTTACCAATATGCTCCCGCCGGAAAGTTTGTAAATGCCCCTGTACTATACGGGCAAGGCGCTACAGCTGGTATTGCCAAGCAGGATTTGTATTTTTATACCGGAGAAAAAAACGGAGAAATATACCGCCGCAGTACTTTAGAAAAACTGCCAAACGCACAGAGCATTGCCGAAGTAAACGGGAAAATTCATATAGTGCGGAATGGGAAAATACTCCGGCAAACAGACAATTCGAAATGGGAAGATGTTGCCGAATTGCGCAACTTCAATACAGTCACCGGATTGTTTTTCGATGGGAAATCCATATTTTTTTCCCTCAAAATTGCCAATGCTCCATATCAGGTATACAGGTCGGCCTTTGATGGCAGTAAGTGGCAAAACCCAGAAAGCATGGATACCGCCATCTTCAAACCTCGTGCAGGTAATTTATTTTACACAAGCGCATCCGACTCGTGCTATTGGTTTAGCAGCACACAAGGCGGCAAGTATCCGCAACTATACCAGGTAGGCGGCCAGCAGGATGAAGTAAATTTAATAGAATCTATAGTTGTATTTACAGATACTACTTATTCTGAAATGGTTGAATTTACCATGGAAGAGATTCTAAACTGGAAAATGACCGATATGCAGATTGTGGATGGTGCCATCACCCCCATACAGCGCGATTCTATACTAAAATTTATTGCCAACGACACAATCATAACCCAAGAAAGAAAAGACTATCTGAACCAAAAGCTTGGATTGGATACGGGTGAGTTTATTCAATTCTTTTTCTGCTTTACCGACGATAACTATACAAATGCCCTCACACTCACCCCCGACGAGGTGGATTTGTTTCATTTCGATTCTACTTCAGTGACGGATGGTGTACTATCTGCCAATGCACGCGATGTCATTCTGGATAAACTGGCAGAAAAAACGGACGAGCTGGACGAAACACGTAAAGAGTACATAAAAGAGAAACTCAACATAAAAGATGGTTCGCTCATCAATTTCGTTTTTGCCTTTGCCGACGAATCAATGGACGCAGGACTGAGTTTTACCCCCGAAGAAGCCGTAATATTCAATATAAATGACACCACGGTAGTAGATGGTATTCTTACCAAATCTGCCATCGACTATATTGTTTCATACATCAACTCAGATAGCTCACTCAGCATATTGGAAAACAGAAAAACCGATATACTGGATAAACTCACAAACGAAGGCAGTCTGGTAAGTTTTGTATTTGCCTTTACCGATGAAACCATGGAACAAGGCATAAGTTTTACCCCCGAAGAAGCCGAGATATTCAATATAAACGAAACTACAGTGAAGGATGGCATACTCACACAAGCTGCCGTAAACAACATAATCATGCGTATCAATGCAGATCAGTCGCTTGCTCTGTCGCTTGAGCGAAAAACAGATATTTGCAATAAACTGGAGTGTGGTGGAAGCCTTATCCGGTTTGTATTCGCTTTTACCGACGATTCGATGGATAAAGGCATTAGCTTTACGCCAGACGAAGCCGAAATTTTCAAACTTGATTCTAATAGTATCGTTGATGGGGTTCTGCTTCCGATAGCCAAGCAAATAATTGTAAAACAACTCAATGACTACAAAGGACTGAAAATAGACCTGAACCGCAAAGATTTTATTCGCGAGCAACTGGGTTTGGTAAACACCAATACCAATCTTACATTTGAGGGAAACACCAATGTGGTGCTCATGCAAATAGGCGCCTACAAACAAAATGTAACCCCGTTTTATGATCACCTGCTCAAATCGAAATACATCAGCATTGAGGATTACAACTATCTGAAACAATTTGAATTGATACAGATAGCTGAAAATAACCTCCATAAGTACCGCATCAAAATACCTATTACCGAAATTCCACGTTTAATGAAAGTAATACATTTTGATAATCCATTCAGACTCTAACATTCACCAAGCATATTGTTTTAAAATTAAGATCATGAAAAAAATTATCAGAATATTCGTTTTAGCGGCTCTGCTTCCTCTGGTAAGTGCAGGCCAATCTGGCTCAAAAGGGAGCTTTTCATTTCACTGGGCATTCACCAACTATTGTCTCAAAAATGTGAATATGAAGTATCAGCACAATGGCCAAGGTATAGTAATAACAAGTAATCAGAACAACAATAATTTTCCGGAGGCACTCAAAACAAAAACTTTTCCACCGGCCAAAGAAATTATATATAGCAAGAATACAAAAATACCTATTCGTGATTATGCATTTGTATACGTAGATGGAACTCAAAAACTAGAAGATGTACTGGCATTGCACGATGCTCTAGCGCCCAATATTGTAATGTTTATTCACCGCAATGCCATTGAAAATAAGAATGACCCAAAACTCATGGAATTGCTAAAAAGAAGGCCTACTTGGCTTTACTATGGCAATCCCTATGAACCCAACGCTTTTATGACAAGATCGGGAAAGGAAGTTTTTACTGAAAACAATATCTCTCTGAATAGAGATGCGCCCGGTGGCAATTAATTCATGAACTAGGAAAATTACCAAGCACCTATCTCTGCATTTAGTCCTTTAAGGTTTTCATTGAATACCTTTTGCGTTTTGGCAAAGCTTATATTGGTAAACGAACCTGTAACTAAATAATGCATAGCCTCACCCAGAGCTGGTTCGTTCAGATTGCCAAACGGAAACTCCACCCCGTCGCGTACTGAAGCGTCTACAGGCAGCCCATCGAAATACTCGCCGTAGCCTTCAGAATTGACCAGCCTGAAACATATGGGCACCAGCACAAAGTCGTCAATGGTGAATGAATACATTCCTACAGGTTTTCCGTGTGTTTTTTCGCCAACCAATTTTACATCTATGTGCGGCATCAGCCCGTTTATAAGGCATTCGCTTGCAGATGCAGTACCTTGGGAACTAAGCACCACCAGATGTTCAACTTCCAACGCCTGAGGTTCGGTAGTGAATTTAAATATAGTATCGAATTTTGATTTGGTATTGTTGTGCAAAATACCTTGGTAAGTTTTGCCATTGGCACTGGGGCCGGCTATGAGACTCGCCAGATACTGCGATACATCTAATCGCCCGCCGCCATTGTACCGCAAGTCTATGATCAGATTTTTCACACCTTCACTTTTAAATTGGGTAAAAACCTGTGTAAGTTCATCTTTGGTAGGGTTTATGAAACCTTTTAATACCAGATATCCGGCCTTGACCCCGTCTTTTTCGAGTATTTGTGAGTACAACACCGAATTTTGGTACACCGAGGTTTTGGTGAGGGTTACATCCAAAGTATCCACTCCGTTGTTTACAATTGTCATATTCAGTGTAAAGCCATCGGCAGCAGGTCCCAACGCATCAGAAATGGCAGTAGTGGTAGAAAATGAGCTTATCAGTTTATTATTTATGCTATATATTTCTGTGCTTCTGCCTATACCGGCCTTTTGTGCAGGCGAGTTTGTGAACACATAACTTGCACGAAGCTTATTGCTTGCATCCCACATGAATCCCATTCCCAGGCCAATGTACTTTCCTTCTTCGTAGTATGCATTGTGCTGTTGGAGACTCGTTACGTAACTCCATTTGTCGTATTGCGAGTTGCGCAGATAGTCCAGATACACATCGGGCGTCATGGCTTGGTTCGGATTCACATCCGGAACCGTTTCGTACCATAAATACCATTTCTCAGATTTTAGTACTTGTTGAATAAACTGATTGTATCTGGCATATTCGCCTTGTGCGGGTTCATCCTTTTTGCAGGAAGACACAAATAAGAGTGCAATCAGTGCAACAGACAATACAAATTTGTTCAACATATTAATAGATGATTAAGAAGTCAATGTTTTTTTATTTTTCAGGAAATACCAATCGTACAAAATCATAAGCACACCTGTGAGCATACCAATGGCTGCAAAATAATATATCAGCGTAAATGGATGATAATTGTTCCAAAGAAAAACGGTTAGCTCGGTCTGATTCATTTGCATTTGGTTTGCAGCTTCAGTTACGAAATCGTTTTGGGTAAAAGATTCGGAAATGGGTGGAATATTGAGTCCGCGTTTCATCACTTCTTCCTGCAAGAAACTGAGTTTGTCAGAAGTTTTTTCGTACACAGTACCACTAAAATACCCCGCAAAGTAATTTCCGGCAGCCACCGGCAAAAACGAGGTCCCCATGTATAACCCAGATTTATCGGAAGGGGCTATCCTGCCTATGTATTCGGTATACTTAGGAGAGGCAGTCATTTCACCAAAACCATAAATAATAAGGCCTACTATGGTATAAATAGGATTGCTGGTAGCCATACTCAGCACCAGACCAAAAGCATTGATAAATATACCCCCTGTAATGGTATATACAGGCTTGAAGCGCATCACAAAAGTAGAAACCACCAACTGGAAAGAAATGATAAGCAGCGCATCAATATTCATGATCATCTCAGGTGCTATGGTGCCTTCCGGAGTACCTATGGCCGATGCAAGCGAAGGTGAAATAGCGTTCAGATAATCATACAGAATAGCAGTATTTACCCATTGGTCTATGAAACTCGGAATGGTATAGTACAATTGGAGCAACACAGTCCAGAAACCCACCATGATGATGAGGAAAATACTCAGTTTTACATCTTTCAGCGCAATGAAAATGTTTACAAATGCAGTTTTTACCGCTTGCCATACCGTGTTTTGGGCAGTTTGTCTGGTAGGTTCTTTATAAAACAAAGTTACCAGTATCAGATTCAGTATGATAGAAGCCGAGGATATGAGAAATACCATGTCCCAACCGTAACTGGTGCGTATTTTGGATGAAAACAATGGGCCAAGAAAACCACCAATATTTACCATCATATAAAAAATACCAAACCCAATGGACGAAGTTTTGTCGTCGGTAGTTCGGGCTACGGTAGCAGAAATAACAGGTTTAAACAATGCAGCACCCACAGCAACATACAAAAACGCCGCATACACAGCATAATACTCGTGCACAGTACCCATCAGGTAGTAGCCACTCGCCAATACAATATACGCAACTATAAGAACACGCTTGAAACCAAACCTATCGGCAAGCGAGCCTGTAAGTATGGGCAAAAAATACAATATAGCAGATACAGTGCCCATGATGGCACCTTTTTCGGCCTGGCTGAAACCCAATGCGCCCTCATCCGTAGACTTGGTAAGGTATAGCGCCAATACATTAAACAAACCATACCATGCCCAACGCTCGAATAGCTCCATGGTATTGGCTACCCAAAAAGTACGAGGAAAACTACTCGCGGTTTTTATAAAATTGCCCATAATGCTTCTGCTAAAATGTAAATCAAAAGTTTTTTAAATATGCCTACCCCCTCTTCATGTATGAGGTGTAGCCCGGCGAATTATTGGTTCGAAATATAAACAACTTTTTCCACACACTACGTTCAAATTTATAACGATTTCACCCCATATTTTAGCCCGTTGTACATATTTGAAAAATCATCCTGTATATTTGTATAAAAAATCATTATTCCTGCATGTTTAAACTGAACTTATGTCGCTGAAGTTTTCTATCATCACAGCATCATTCAACAATGGCCAAACCATTGCAGACACCATACAGTCTGTGCAAGCCCAGGATTACAGCCATATTGAACACATAGTTGTAGATGGCGCCTCCACCGACAACACCTTGCAGATCATTCATGCAATGCAGCGAAGGCCCGATGTGATTATAAGTGAGCCCGACAATGGCATATATGATGCTTTTAATAAAGGAATAGCGCTGGCAAGCGGCGATGTGATAGGTTTTCTGAATGCCGACGATTTTCTGGCCAATCCGCATATCATCTCACGCCTGGCTTTTGCAATGGAAAATGAGAATACAGATGGGGCATACGCCAATTTGGTTTATGTAAAAAAGGATGACGCAGATAAAATTGTGCGCACATGGGTGGCCGGAAAATACGTAAGCAATAGTTTCCGGTACGGATGGATGCCACCTCACCCCACTTTTTACCTCAAAAAAAGCTGGTACCTAAAGTACGGGCAATACCGCACAGATATGATTTCGGCAGCCGACTACGAGCTTATGCTGCGTATGGTGCACAAAAACAAAGCAACCCTCTCGTACATAAATGAAACCATGGTAAACATGCGTATGGGCGGAATAAGCAACAAAAACCTGAAAAACAGACTGCGAGCAAACAAAGAAGACCAACGAGCCTGGTTGCTCAACGGTCTGAATATGCCCTGGTATACACCCATACTAAAGCCTGCTCGCAAATTGACCCAATTTTTTTAATCTGCATCATTTTTTATGAATTCAAGTTTATATTTTCAGACTT
>JAIFMY010000105.1 GCA_020048155.1 Bacteroidota bacterium | reverse complement strand
CCTCTTTGTACATCACCTCTTCGTCAGAAACGGCAGTTTTGGCCTGGGGATCCCAGTTTACCATGCGTACATCGCGGTATATCTTGCCTTTGCGGTAGAGGTCAACAAATACCTGAATTACACTTTCTGAAAGCGAATGATCCATGGTAAATGCAGTGCGGTCCCAGTCGCAGGAAGCTCCAAGTTTTTTGAGTTGCTCCAGTATGATGCCGCCATGTTTTTCTTTCCATTCCCAGGCATGTTCAAGAATTGGCTTCGGTGGCTATGCTGGCATGGTCGGTACCTGGCACCCAACAAGCGTTGAACCCAAGCATACGGGCACGGCGCACGAGTACATCCTGAATGGTATTGTTGAGCATATGCCCCATATGCAATACACCGGTAACATTGGGCGGTGGTATTACTATGGTGTATGGTGTGCGTGTATCAGGCTCAGAATGGAAGTATTTATGCTGCAACCAATATGAATACCATTTGTCTTCGGTAGTTTGTGGATTGTATTTTGTAGCAATTTCTAACATATAACGTGTTGTTTTGCGTATTTCCAAATTGTTTCAAGAGTGCAAAAATAGAAATAATCTTAAATTGTAAGGGGCTTTGTTTTCTATTCATACATAATTCTTTCAAGGTTTTTTGCAAATGAGTTAACCAAACATACTCTGTGCTAAAAAAATGCTGAATTTAGTGTACTGCTTTTCAATATATTTTTCTCTCCTGATTGGATGGAATCAGAAATACGCAGATAGTAATTGGGGTTTAATTCTAAGAACATTTCATCGCAATCTTGCATAATTTTACAACAAGCACTTCATTAACTGATTAATAGAAAGACAATACGATGACTATTTTTTATAAAAATTGCACTTCACAGTAATTAAGAAAGAAAAGAGGATATTTGATAATTATTTCTTATCTTATGCATGTGCTCAAGGCACCCATTACTAACCCTATAAAACCGAATAGAAATGAAAAGACTTTTATTCCTGATGCTATTATTCTGGCAAAGTTTTCTATTTGCTCAAAACAACCATTGGCAATTCAATTTTGATGGTAAAATTGATGGCGAGGCGTTTGATGTGATTACATCTCCCATCGATGGGAAAGTATATTTTTCGGGCGGATTTCTGTCGGCAGATGGTAATACCGATTTGAAAAATATGGCGCGGTGGAACTCGGCGAATGCAGAGTGGGAGCAAGTTCCGGGCATAAACAGCTCACATAGCAATTTCATTCGGTGCATGGCTCTCGATGGAGATGGGAATATTTATGTGGGAGGCGATTTCAATTCCATAGGGGGGATTTCTGCGGGCAAAGTTGCCAAATTTGATGTAGCCAATGGCACTTGGCATAGCCTGAAAGACCCTTATTTCAACGAAGAAACCCAATTGCGCGGCCCCGATGCCGGTGGAGTGTATGCCATAGCCGTGATTGACCAATATGTTTATATAGGCGGATATACCTTCAATCACGTTGATACATCGTACCGATATATCAGACGATTCAACACCCAAACGCAGACGTGGGAAAAAGTTGGGCGAGGATTCAATGCGAAAGTTTCAGCTTTGGCGGTAGATGACGCCGGAAATTTGTACGCCGGAGGAAGTTTTACCAAAAGCGGCGATGACGCCATAAATTATATAGCCAAATGGGACGGAACCAAATGGAATGCTTTAGGTACCGGAATGAATGATGCCGTGTATGCACTGAAATGGAGCGGTGGAAAACTCTATGCTGGTGGTATTTTTACCCAGGCTGGCGGGGTAGCAAGCAAGGCGGTAGCCGCATGGGATGGTACCCAATGGCAAACTTTGAATGGGGGAGTAGAAAGAGCAAGTGGAACATCTACCGTACAAAGCATAGATGCGGACAGCGATGGAAAGGTATACATAGCTGGCTATTTTTCGAACCGAATGAGCGACAATGCAGTTGTAAACAACGTGGCAGTATGGGAAGGCTCCGACTGGAGCTCTTTGGGTGATGGGTTGGGGGCTAGCTCTACCCAAGGCGTTAATGCAGTATGGGCCGATGGGAAAGATGTATATTTTACCGGAGTTTTTGCCGATCCGGTAGGGAATCCCAATGTCAAACTCGGGCAGGCACTTTGGAATGATACCAAAGATTTTACTGCTGATTTGATTCCCCAAGCATTTGTATTTACTGCCATTTCCGGTACTACTTATACATCACCTATTGAATTCAGGGTGAAATTTTCGGAGCCCATCACTGATTTTTTACAAAGTGAAATAGAGGTAACCAATGGCACTGTGACTTATTTTACGCCTGTAATAAGTGGAAAAGAATGGGTTGTAAGGGTCACACCAGCCCAGAGCGGCAGTGTAAGCATGAAAATTCCTGCAAGTGTAGCCAAAGATGCGAATAACAATTTGAATACCGAATCGAACAGCGTTTCTGTATTTTACTCGAACGTTTCACCCGAAGACGATCCCAATTGGTACTTTGACTTCAATGGTGGCATAGAAGGGGAAGTTTTTGGGGTCATGAAATCGACTTTCGATGATAAATACTACTTCTGCGGTGGTTTCTTGAGTGTTGATGGAAATACAGATATGAAAAACATAGTACGTTGGAATCCTGAATCCAACATTTGGGAGCAACTTCCCGGAATAGATTACACCCACAGCAATTTTATCCGATGCATGGTGGAAGACGGAAATGGTAATATTTATGTAGGTGGCGATTTTAGTTCCATTGGCGGAATTGATGCAGGGCGTGTGGCTTGCTTTAATATGGAAACTGGTAAATGGTCGGCACTGAAAGACGAAACCTTTTTTGACCAGGATCAAATCCGTGGCCCAAATTCAGGTGGCGTTTATTCCATAGCCTTACTCAACAATTATATTTATATCGGCGGTTACACTTTCAATTCTTCAGACCCTGCGTACAGATATTTACGACGTTTCAACCTGACTACCCGCAAATGGGAAGCAGTAGGCGCAGGCATTACCGACGACCCGGACGTAGACGATGATATTGCAAAAGTTTCGGCACTTGAGACCGATGCGCAAGGAAATTTGTATGTAGGAGGTGTTTTTGCAAAAGCCGGTGGGCAAAATGCCAATGGCCTAGCCAAATGGAATGGCACCAGCTGGTCTGAAATAGGCAGCGGCACCAATGGAAGTATACTCGATATACTTTTTGTCAACAACAAATTATATGTTTCAGGTACTTTCACCAAAACCGGTGATGGAGTTCGCTCGCAATATGTAGCTGCATGGAATGGTTCAGCTTGGGAAAATATGGAAATGGGATTCGAAGGTTTTGGTGTATATGGCCTGGCTCACGATGTATCGGGGAATATTTACGCTGGCGGGTACTTCACACACAATTTCAATACAGATGCCCCGCTGAACAATGTAGCGGTATTCAAAGACAATATGTGGCAACCATTGGGGCTT
Source organism: Bacteroidota bacterium (assembly GCA_020048155.1). Classification (GTDB taxonomy): domain Bacteria; phylum Bacteroidota; class Bacteroidia; order Bacteroidales; family DYOH01; genus JAIFMY01. The sequence goes on along the minus strand of JAIFMY010000105.1, from coordinate 22,633 downwards.
GGAATTGGTCAGAGTAGCACTCAAGGTGTAAATGCCATGTGCTCAGATGAGAACAATATCATGTTTGCCGGATATTTTTCACCCCCAACAGGTACTACAAGCAAAATAAATCATGCAATATACAACGCTTCTGCCAATTTCAATGCGGATAAAATACCAGATTGTTACATCCTTTATACTGCTAAAAACCCTACTGATGCAAACCCTATTGAAATAAACATTCAATTCAGCGAGCAAGTAACCGGATTTGAAAAAGAAGATATACTGGTAAGCAATGGTACCATCAGCTATTTCAACCAATTGCGAACCAATCTGCGTTGGGTAGCCCGTATTACCCCTACCAGCGAAGGTGACATTACCGTAAATATTGCTCAGGGTGTGGCCGTTGATGCGAACAACAATCAGAACAATGCGGCACAGCCTCTCGCTATCACATATTCACAAAATTTGCCCAACCCCGATAAAAACTGGTTTGTTGAATTTAATGGAACCATAGAGGGTGAAATATTTGATATTCTCAAATCACCAGCCGATAGCATGGTTTATTTTTCAGGAGGCTTTTTATCGGTGAATGGAAATACCGACCGCAAAAACATAGTCAGATACCAGGTAGCCGAAAACATGTGGCAAGGATTGCCCGGAATAGACTATACCCACAGCAACTTCATTCGTTGCATGGCAGCCGACAATGAAGGAAATATTTTTGTGGGAGGCGATTTTAGCAGCATAGGTGGAATACCTGCAGGAAAAGTAGCCCGTTTCAATGTAAAAACCGGAACATGGCATTCTTTGATTGATAAAAGTTTTAAAGATGCAGATCAGATGCGCGGACCTGCTACCGGAGGCGTATATGCCATACATTTACATCAAAACTACTTGTATATAGGCGGTTATGTGTTCAATAACTCGGATAGAGATTTTCTGTATCTGAGGCGATTTGATTTAAATACCAACAAATGGGAGTCTATAGGGGGCGGTGTGTACGGCGAAAACGGTGCAAAAATTTCAGCCATCACCACCGACGATGCCGGCAACCTGTATGTAGGTGGTATCATAGACACTGCCGGCACTACCTTGGTGAGCGGAATAGCTATGTGGGACGGCTCTCAGTGGCACAATTTGGCCAGTGGTGTAGACGGAACAGTAGGTGCACTTGAATACCACAATGGGAAATTGTATGTAGGTGGTGATTTTACTCGTGTCGGCCCAAATATTTTCTCTAAAGGTATTGCCGCATGGGATGGTCAGCAGTGGTTAGCTATGGGAAAAGGTGTGAATGGATTGGTGCAAGATATAGCTTTAGATGCTGATGGGAAAATATACATTGGCGGATTTTTCACCACCCGTTACTCTGACGATGCTTTTCTGAATAGTGCAGCGTTTTTCGATGGTACCGACTGGGTAGCACTTTCATCCGGAATTTCCGCCAGTTCTACTCAAGGTGCGAATGCTGTGATGGCTGATGGGAAAAATATCTATTTCGGTGGTGCATTTTCTAAACCATCTGAGCTAAACAATAAGGTGACACAAGCCTTTTGGAACGAGAATATAGATTTTGACCAAGATGTAAATCCATACTGCGGACTGAATGTTGAATTTGCTGACACCACTTCTTCTACTGAAATAGAACTTTTCATCCAGTTTTCTGAACTGATTTCAGGCCTTGAGCCATCTGATTTCTCTACAGAAAATTGTATGATTGACAATATAGTGCAACAAATTGATGAACTTCAGTATAAAGCATCGGTCTATCCTTTGAACAAAGGAAAAGTAAGTATCACCCTGAAAAAAGACGCGGTATCGGATATTAACAACCATACCAATCCGGAATCGAGAACTTTATCTTTCTATTTCAACGAACAATACGGAATGGAAGATAAGCAATGGTTCCTAGATTTTGATGGAATCATAGAAGGGGAAGTTTTCGATATACAAAAATCGAGTGCCGACAACAAAGTATACTTCTCCGGCGGATTTTTGTCGGTAGATGGAAACACAGATATGAAAAATCTGGTGAGATACAATCCGGCTGACAATACCTGGGAGCAAGTTCCGGGAATTGACTATACGCATACAAATTTTATCCGCTGCATGACCCAAGACGCTGATGGCAACTTATATGTTGGCGGTGATTTTAGTTCTATAGGCGGTGTATCAGTAGGCAGGGTAGCCAAATTTAATGTTCAGGCCGGAACTTGGCATGCACTGGAAGATCCCAATTTCTTCGAGACAACCCAAACCAAAGGGCCTAACTCCGGTGGAGTGTATGATCTTACTATTTCCGGCGACTACCTCTACATAGGTGGGTATACCTTCAACAGCACCGATACCACCCTGCGATACATCAGACGATTCAATCTGAGCACCAATACTTGGGAGGCCGTTGGAAAAGGTGTAAATGCTAAAGTATCGGCACTGGTAAGCGATGGAAATGGGAATATTTATGCAGGTGGCGTTTTTGACAAAGCCGGAACTACCCCCGCATATTCCGTTGCCAAATGGGATGGAACCAATTGGACAGCTTTGGGCACTGGCGTGGATGGATTGGGGTTGAGCGTGAATGGACTGGCTTATAGTGCTGGATTACTATACATAGCCGGAGATTTCATGAAAGTTGACGGGAAAGTATCGCAAGGTGTGGCCAAATGGGATGGAAGCCAATGGCATGCCATGGGAGAAGGTATAGACCGGACCTCCGGATCGTTTACCGTGCAAGATGTAGCTGTATCGTCTGATAATAAAGTGTATATAGCCGGATTTTTTGACCTTCGATTTTCTGATGACAAAAGGACAAAAGGGGCAGCAGTATTCGATGGTACTGACTGGCAACCACTGGGTTTCGGCTTGGGCGAAAGTTCTACACAAGGAGTGAATACTGTATATGCCGATGGAATGGATGTGTATTTTGGTGGCGCTTTTGCCAAAAACGGGCATTTGCAGAATCATGCCATCTGGAAGCCTGGTCAAACTTTTATCACCTCAGTTGCGCCTACAGTGCGTCTTTTTAGTAATCAGACTAGCACCAGTGAGGGAGCATTTACTATAACCGTGGTTTTCGATCAGGCAGTTACCGGACTCGATGCAAGTGATTTTACAGTAAGCAATGCAACCTTGTCCAATTTGCAAAATATTTCGGGCAACAGGGTTTACACAGTTGATGTATCTGCCACTCAAAACGGTGAAATAAGCATTCAGCTACCTGCCAATAAGGTTACGAATGCAGCCACATTGAGTAATACAGAATCGAACCTCTTGCAAATTCAGGTTGCTATGGATATGACAGCCCCTATAGCTGAAATAGTAGCCGATAAAGCATATACCAATACTTCAGAAGTAATGTTCACATTGCATTTCAGCGAAACTCTGGTTGAATTTGAAACATCTGCATTGGTAGCCAGCAATCTAACCAACATCCAATGGCAAAACCTGAATGACTCTACTTATTCGATAAGCGCTACTGTGGTAACTGAAGGCATAGCCAAACTGCAACTGGCTGGTGTATCGTACAAAGATAAAGCCGGAAACCCAGGCGAGGTGGATGCTGCTGATTCAGTAATCTACGATAAAACTTTGCCTCAAATAATCATTACTGCTAATATCGGAAATGCAGACACATCGCAGGTTCAAGCCCATACTTTTACGTTTGAAGGCAATGAAACAGTAATCGGATTCGAAGCCAATGATATAGAAGTAACGAATGGTTCTATCTCAGCTTTTACCCAAATAGAAGCCAATAAGAAATATACTGCCCAAATATCAGCCACCAACATGGGGTTGGTTGTTGTAAAAGTAAAAGGTCAGTCGGTTGAAGATTTCACGGGAAATATGAATATAGAATCAAACAGTTATTCATTTCATTACATCCCCAGTACATTGGTCCCTTCGCTTCAAACATTGGGTATAAGTGTGTATCCGGTGCCAGCAAGCCACATGTTGCATATAGATATTCCCATAGAATTGAACTATGTAAAAGCCAAAATACTATCTGTAAACGGGATTGTTGTAAGGCAATTGCAGTTAGGTGGTGGAAATTCCAAGATTGATATATCTGAACTTAGCCCGGGTTTGTATTACCTTTGGATCGAACACCAAAACAAAAGGTATCAGCAACAGATTTTGAAACAATAAAGAAAAAATATTAATACAGAATGACTTTTAAAGTAAGCTTTCCGAAAGATTGAAACTTTCGGAAAGCTGAATAAAAGATTGACCTAGAGTTTTTAAATTTCAATTATCATTATTTTAATTACTTATAATCATTTCGATTTCTGTTTTTTGTAATTGAATAAAAAACAAAATCTTAATGTATAATTGCTTTTGTTTCTCAAAGAATATTCGTAATTTGCTACACTCAAATCGTTTTTTTGTTGCTAACCAAAAAAATGAAGGCACTATAATTTTTGCAATGAAAATAAGGATTACGTTTCTAGTATTCATATTTTACCAGTTTTCAGTTTTGGCACAATCAACTGAACTGGATAGTATATATTCAAGATTGGCTACAATGCCGAATGATACAAACAAAATAAACCAGTTGCTTAAAGCTTCCTTTGTGTATCATGCCAAATATCCCTATTTTAGTATAGGTTTGGCATCTGATGCCCGAAAAATAGCAAAAGAACTTGGCGATAAATTGAAAGAAGGGAAGTCGTTGAGTGCCTTAGGTGCCGCATACTGGACGTTGAAAAACTACCAGAAAAGCATAGAGCTTCTGCATGACTACATTGCCATTTTGAAACAAATGAATGCGCCGGAATTGACCATAGCAAGGGCTCATTCAAATTTGGGCAAATTATATATGGACATAAACTCTGACTCTGTAGCTAACGAGTACATTTTGATGTCACTAAAAGTTGCTTTAGAACTGAATGCATACAAACTGGCCGGAAGCAATTATCATATGCTCAGTATCATGTTCAGGCACAATGGTAACACAGAGCAATGTCTTGAATATAGCATGAAATCTGCGGAATATATGCAAAAAAGTGGAGTGAAATTCGATTCAGTCGGTGCATTTTTCAACAAGGGGATTACCTATAAAGATCTGAAAATGTTTCCGCTTGCTATACAGAATTTAAAATATGCAAAAGAAGGATATTCTGAAATAAAAAGAGTTGTTGATGCGTCTGAGGCATCGTTGCTTTTAGGAGAAACATATATCTTTATGAACAAACCAGATAGTGCGCGCATTTATTATGAATTCGCTTACCGAACATCAACTTCTCTAAATCTGACCGAAATGTACCAACGTGTATATACCGGACTGGCCAAATGCGATTCTGCTGTCGGTAATATTCCTTCGGCTATTGAATACTACAAAACCCTCTTAAGGGTAAAAGACAGTATTGACCATATAAGTAACCTTGAGCGAATTTTCGATTTGGAATACAAGAATAAGCTTGACAATCTGGTGATAGAAAACAACCACCTAAAGAGTGTCCGGAAGTTCAATAATTATATTCTCTTTTTTGTTATCATTTTTTCTATAGTGCTCGCAATCGGATTGATTCATGTATTTAAAAACCATAGAAAGTTGAAAAAAGTTCACCAATTGCTCAAAGAACAACAATCTATAATAGAACAACAAAACTGTGAACTGCAAACCCAAACTGAAATACTGGAATTTCATAAAGACAATCTGGAGCATGAAGTAGCAGAGAGAACCCACGATTTGTTTGTAGCAAAGGTAAAAGCAGAGGAAAGTGATAAATTGAAATCCGCTTTTTTAAACAATGTTTCTCACGAAATACGTACCCCCCTCAATGCTATTTCAGGTTTCTCTCAGCTCATGTTAACGGATAAAACCTTGCAGTTAGAATACCGCGAATATCTTCAAACCATCATTGACAATGGAAATCAACTTCTATATATACTTGGAAATATTGTGGATGCTGCTCAGATCGAATCTTCGTCTCAGAACGTGAACCAAGAAAGCTTAAATTTATATACACTTTGTAAAGATTTGAATGACCTTGCGAATACCAGATGTATTGCAAAAAATCTGGAAATGGAGTTTGAGTTCAATCTAAGTGATGACATTCAAATAAAAACCGATAAAACAAAGCTTTATAAAATAATTTACCAGTTGCTCGATAATGCCATAAAATTTACAAATAATGGGGCCATCTTGTTTCAGGTAGGATGTACACAAGAAAATAATCTTGAGATATTGGTAAAGGATAGCGGTATAGGTATACCCCACGATTTGCACCAGAATATTTTCAAACCCTTTTACCAGACCGACGGCTCACTTAGCCGCCATAGAGAAGGCAACGGGCTGGGATTGGCCATAGTAAGGGGGTATGTAAATATGCTTGGTGGTGAGATAAAATTAGAGAGTGAGGTAAACAAAGGTTCTACTTTTATAGTTGCTATACCAGATGTATGGCTTTCTTGAGTACTAAACAAATAATACACGTCCAATTCGAACAATACATGTAAGAAAGATGAACTACATCTTTAATGCTTTATCAAGCACAATTTCCATGTCGCTCACCTTTATAGGTTTGCTGAAATAATGTAAAATAAGTCCTGTATCGATGGCGTTTTGAATATCATTGGTAATATCAAATCCGGTAAGAATATAGTATTTTTTAGCAGGATATCTGGTCTTAGCAATAGTTATAAATTCTATACCATTCATGCCGGGCATTTTCATGTCACTTATTACCAAGGCAATGTCGGCATGACTATCTAGTACTACCAGTCCTTGGTTTGCATCAGGCGCTGTAAATACCTCGTACTTTCTTTTAAAATTAATCTCAAATAGTTTCAGATTGATGTGCTCATCATCCAAATATAAAATTTTCGTTTTCATATACTTATGAAGTAAAAGGTAATTTAATAATAACTTTCGTACCCACCCCCAACTCAGATTCGAAATGAATGCTGCCATTGTGTTCCTGAATTATGGAATAAGTTATAGACAATCCTAGTCCGGTGCCCTCGCCCGGTGGTTTGGTGGTAAAAAAGGGATCGGTGATTTGCGAAAGATTTTTTTTCTCAATTCCAATCCCATCGTCAATGATTTCAACATGGGCGTAATGCTGAGTCAAAATTGTGTTTAAGTGTATTGTACCCATCTCGGGAATTGCTTGCACAGCGTTTATTAGTATGTTGATAAACACCTGATGCAACTTTCCAACGTTTCCTTTAATAATAATAGGCAGAGGATGGTACTCCTTTACAATTTGTGCTTTATGTTTTATCCTATTGAATAGCATCGCCAAACAATTGTCTATTATAGAATGTATGTCGCAATCTTCGTTGAGTATTGCAGTATTGCGACTAAACTGATTGAGCCCTTTCACAATATCAGCTACGCGCTCTATACCTGCTTGAATGCTACTGAGCAAAATTTCAGTAGTTTTGGGGTCGCTGCTGCCATATTCATTGAAATAATTTTGTAGTCCTTCACTGGCTCCCATCAGATAATTGAGAGGATTGTTTATTTCGTGTGCTACCCCGGCAGTGAGTGTACCCAAGGATGCCATCTTTTCCGACTGCACGAGTTGACTTTGTGTCTCCTGCAAATATTGCAGGGTTGATTTAAGTTCAGTATTCTGATTGTGTATGATTTCGTTTTTGTAATAGAGTTCTTCATTGGTCGCACTTAGTTCCTCATTGGCATTTTCTAGTTTTTCAGTTTTCTCCTTCACAAGCTTTTCAAGCTTTTTTCTGTACATTTCCAATTCCTGCTCTGTTTGTTTTTTCTCGCTGATATCGCGTGAAATGGTTTGAAGCACCGTTTTGCCATTGACACTAATTTTGGAAATGGTTCCACTAAACCAATGTATATTGCCTTCCATATCCAAAAATCTATTTTCAATCACATCGCTATGTGAGGCACCGGATGAAAGAAGCTCTCTGATTTTGGAAACCACCATAGGCAAATCATCCGGATGGATTCTTGACTTTCTGTTTTTGTCTGAATAATGAGCGGGGGTAATGCCAGTAATGGTCTGCAATGCTTCGTTGGCATATATGATGTTGCCTTCCAAATCGGATTGCATAATAATATCTGGAATAGATTTTATCAATACCCGATTCATTTCTTCGCTTTCACTCAGTTCTCTTTCAGCTTTGATCCTTTCTTCCAGCTCGCTTCGTGCATTCACTAGAGCTAAATGGTTTATTGAAAATACATTGTAATGTGCGATAACTGAAAATATCATGGCCACGGATAAGTCTATCGTTACTTCCCTTATTTCATGGACCGATATACGAAACTCTTCCATACGAAAATACAAATACATGACAAAAAGGAAAAATACAACGATATTGGCTACTCCGTATAAAAGGATGCTTTGCTTGGAACGCGATAAAAGAGGAAGCATAGACAAAGCAGCGAATATAAATACAATGGTATCTATTACATACAATAGCCTGTCATTGTCTATAAATACTATAATCCAAATACCTGCCATAGAAGACAGAAGCAAAACTCTGGCTGATGTAGAAAACTGTCCCTTAATAAGAGCTATAAAACTCCACAAAAAACATATTATGATAATAGGTATAGGAAGGATAGTAGTTTTTAAATATCCGAATTCAAATACCTGCCTGTAGGCAATAAGCATGAATATAAGCACAGCCACTATGATAGCAGATACTACGAAATAAAACAGAAACTTAGCCCTTCGCCGAAGAATATAATCCTTCTCATCATATTCACGCAACAAATATTTTAATGTGAGCTTGTACGGTATCATGTGTGGCCGCAAGTTATGGGTGAAAATTTAGTTTTAACGACACTATACAAAACAGAACGGTGCAACCTGTATATATATTTCGAACAGAGCATATACAAATGTAACAAAAACATTTTACAATGAACCCAACGTAAATAAAGCCATTGCAAGGTCTTCAAAGAACCGTACATTATACTTACATATATCATTTCCAAACCATACATATAAATACTTTTATCTGGAATGTATAGCAAACCATTTTCAATGAGCAGATGAATCATTTATTTTATCGGCAACGTACTTGTATATGTACCACTGCCACCCTATAATGAGTATGTGCAATACATCGTTGGCATTGAACCATATGCCTTTTGTCCAAAGCATATTCTCAATACCTGATAGCCAATAGGCATAGTAAATAATTATAATCACTCCCTGCAATACCCAAAGCCACAACAAATTAAAATCGAGTATGTTTTTATATTTCAAATAATTGGAAAGATTAATAATGAAAAGGATTATGAAATTGGGTGCACTTATGAGCGTGAACAATTCGAAAGAGACCATGAATTTATCGGGCAAAAAGGCTCCGGTGAATAGAATAATATTATAAACCACTGCATTGATGAAAGCATAGGCAAACAGATACTTACGAACATTTTTAGCGGTACTGCTATAAGCCACAGCCACCACAAAAGCATTCATACTAAATGACTGAAACATGTAATAATATATTTCCCACCAACTGGTCCATGAACAAAACGGTCGGCCAGCACATTTGATTTCGTAGCTAAATGCTTGATAGCTTGTACCTGCCGATATGGCCGCAATGCCCCAAAACAACAATGCTATGGCAAACCACAGTTTTGAATTCTGCTTATCTCGTTTCCTGAAAATTCTATATGCTACCCAAAGGGTGAAAAGCCCTAACGCATATACAAATAGACTTGAGCTGGGTTCGTTGAGGGTAAACTGAACAAAACCTAAATCAACGTTCACACAAGGATGTGTTTCGCACCATGTTTCGGGCGTTTGTTCCGGATATGGTATAGTACTTAGACTCTCGCAAGAGGTGAACGTAATGACAACTAACAAAGAAAGTATTATATTTTTCATTGTGAATCAGATTAGGATTTTTCATTTCGAAAGCTACAAAATTCTACCAGAAACCAATAAGTATTTAGCAACATAGCTTTCAAATTGTTTTCATTTTTCAATATCTTTGCACAAATACCGTAACCAATGACAGATACTACGCAAGCAGATTTTACTCCCGTAGGTGGACGGTACATCAATCCGTTTACCGACTTCGGCTTTAAGAAAATTTTTGGAGAAGAGCCAAACAAAGACCTATTGATAGATTTTCTGAATGAGCTTTTGCGCGAGCAAAACCACCAGATAAAAGATTTGACCTACAAGAAAACCGACAGATTAGGTATCTCCGATTTGGACAGAAACGTGGTATTCGATTTATATTGTGAGAGCGAAGAGGGGGAAAAATTTATAGTGGAAATGCAAAAAGCCAAACAAAGCTTTTTCAAAGACAGAACCCTTTTTTATTCCACATTCCCCATACAGGAACAAGCCCCCAAAGGCCCTTGGGATTACAAGCTCAAGTCGGTTTTTGCAGTAGCAGTTCTCGATTTTACATTCGACGATGTAGATAAAGACAAAACCATAGTGAACCGTGTACAGTTGTTTGATCATAGTACCAATAAAGTATTTTACGACAAACTTACCTATGTTTTTGTGCAAATACCCAATTTTGATAAAGGGATAGACGAACTGGAAACCCATTTGGATAAATGGCTCTATTTGCTTAAAAACCTGGCGAGCTTCGATAGAATACCCGAAAAACTTAAAGAGAAGATTTTCACCAAAGTATTCAATATTGCTGAATACCAGCAATTGAGCAAAGAAGACCGCGAGGCATACGAAGACAGCTTAAAATACTACCGCGACCTCAAAAATTCGCTCGATACCGCCGAAGAAGACGGCTATAAAAAAGCTGAGCAAAAATTTGCACTCATCATTGAAGAGGAGCGCAAGCAAAAGGAAGAAGAGCGTAAGCAAAAGGAAGAAGAACGCAGGCAGAAGGAAGAGGAACGTAAACAGAAAGAAGAAGAACGCAGGCAAAAGGAAGAGGAACGTAAACTGAAAGAAGAAGAACGTAGACAGAAGGAAGAGGAACGTAGACAGAAGGAAGAGGAACGTAAACTGAAAGAAGAAGAACGTAGACAGAAGGAAGAGGCCTTTCAGAAAATATTGGAATTAGCCAAGCTTCTTGGAAAAATGGGTGTGCCTGTAAATGAAATTGCTGATAAAACAGGGTTAACGATAGAACAGATAAACCATTTATTAAGTAATGGCCATTGACCATAAACTAAAATACTACCGCGACCTCAAAAATTCGCTGGATACAGCAGAAGAAGACGGCTACAAAAAAGCTGAGCAAAAATTTGCACTCATCATTGAAGAAGAGCGTAAGCAAAAGGAAGAAGAACGTAGACAGAAGGAAGAGGAACGTAAACTGAAACAAGAAGAACGTAGACAGAAGGAAGAGGCCTTTCAGAAAATATTGGAATTAGCCAAGCTTCTTGGGAAAATGGGTGTGCCGGTGAATGAAATTACTGATAAAACAGGGTTAACTATAGAACAGATAAATGATATGATTGGTAAAAATCAATAAATCCAATTTAATGATTGGCACGCAGATTTTCGCTGATGTAAACATCGCAGATTCTCGCTGATTTTTTTTAATACCCGTTTTTATATACCACATCCACATTTCTAAAAAAAAAAGACTCCGGAAATGAATAAACATTCACGGAGTCTTTTTATTAATTGAGTATTACATATTCCTTCTGTACTGTCCGCCTACCTGATATAGGGTATGGGTTATTTGTCCAAGTGAGCAGTATTTGGTAGTATCCATTAGCTCGTCGAACAGATTCTGGTCTTGCAGTGCTTTGTGCTGCAGTTTTTCAAGCGCGGCACCCGATTGTTCTGCCCAAGTTTTATGCAATTCGTCGAGCATACTCAATTGGTATTTTTTCTCCTCATCGGTAGAACGTATTACTTCCAATGGTATAACAGTAGGCGAACCCTGTGCCGACAAGAATGTATTTACGCCCATGATAGGCAACTTGCCATTATTTTTCAGTGATTCGTAATACAAAGATTCTTCCTGAATTTTTGAACGTTGGTACATGCTTTCCATGGCGCCCAACACTCCGCCACGCTCGGTGATGCGGTCGAATTCCATCATCACAGCCTCTTCTACAAGCGCCGTAAGCTCTTCTATGATGAAAGCTCCTTGGTTTGGATTCTGGTTTTTGGCCAATCCCAACTCGTGGTTTATAATCATCTGTATGGCCATGGCACGGCGTACCGAATCTTCGGTAGGGGTGGTGATAGCCTCGTCGTAGGCATTGGTGTGTAGCGAGTTGCAATTGTCGTATATGGCATACAGGGCTTGCAGTGTGGTTCGTATGTCGTTGAATTCAATTTCCTGAGCATGAAGCGAGCGGCCTGAGGTTTGGATGTGATACTTGAGTTTCTGCGAACGCTCATTGGCTTTGTATTTTATTTTCATGGCCTTGGCCCATATGATGCGCGATACACGGCCTATTACGCTGTATTCCGGGTCTACTCCATTGCTGAAGAAGAAGGAAAGATTGGGTGCAAAATCGTCGATGTGCATGCCGCGTGCCAGATAGTATTCTACATACGTAAAGCCATTGGCGAGGGTGAATGCCAGCTGCGAAATGGGGTTGGCGCCTGCCTCTGCTATGTGATATCCGGAAATGGAAACGGAATAGAAATTTTGTACATAATTCTTGATAAAATATTCCTGCACATCGCCCATCAATTTCAGCGAGAAATCGATAGAAAAGATACAAGTATTCTGCGCCTGATCTTCTTTCAGGATATCGGCTTGCACGGTACCACGCACACTGCAGAGGGTGTCTGCTTTTATTTTGTTGTACACATCGGCCGGAAGAACCTGAGGGCCGGTTACACCCAGCAAGAGCAATCCGAGACCGTTATTACCTTCGGGCAAAGCTCCCTGATATTGCGGGCGTTTGGTGCCACGCTTTTTATATATTTCCTCTATTTTTTTCTCCGTTTCGGCCACCAAGTTGTGTTCACGAATGTATTTTTCGCATTGCTGGTCTATGGCTACATTCATGAAATAGGCAGTCATGATGGGGGCAGGGCCGTTTATGGTCATGGAAACCGATGTGGTAGGGCTGGCCAAATCGAAGCCGGAATAGAGTTTCTTGGCATCATCCAGGCAAGCTATGGAAACCCCTGCATTTCCTATTTTCCCATAAATATCGGGACGCAAATGCGGATCTTCGCCATATAAGGTCACCGAATCGAAAGCTGTGGAAAGGCGCACTGCGGGCATGTTTTTGCTCACATAGTGGAAGCGCTTGTTGGTGCGCTCTGGTCCACCTTCGCCTGCAAACATCCTCGTGGGGTCTTCGGCCTCGCGCTTAAACGGAAACACACCCGCTGCATAAGGAAATTCGCCCGGGAAATTCTCGAGCAAACTCCACCTGAGTATTTCGCCCCATGCTTTGAATGCAGGAACTGCTATTTTGGGTATTTTCAGGTGCGAAAGTGTTTCGGTATAGGTTTGTACACGTATCTCACGGTCGCGCACTTTGTATATAAATTCATCGCTTTTGAATTGCAACAGTTTTGTATCCCAGTTTTTGACTGTCTTCTGGTTTTCTAATGTTAGCAACTCCCATTTTTTCTCATACATCTGCTTGAGGGTACTTAGTACTGCCTCGTTCTCGCTTTTGGGTAAATCGCTCAGCGTGGTGTGGTACGAATAGAGTTTGTTGGCTGTATCTGCCTGTTCGCGTGCCCATTGGTTGTATGTGCGTATGGTTTCGGTTATTTCCGACAAGTATCTTACTCTTTGGGGTGGAATTATCTGGCTGTGCGTTTGCTCTGTATGCAGGCGAGCGTATTCGCTCTGAAAGCTAAGCCCCATTTTCAGTTCTATTTGTTTGAGCAAATGGGTATACAGGGCAGTCACTCCCCCATCGTTGAACTGCGATGCCATGGTAGAAAATACAGGCATTTCCTCGGGCGACTTATCGAACATCTGCCTGTTGCGCTGAAACTGCTTGCGTACATGCCTCAATGCATCGAGTGCACCGTATTTATCGAATTTGTTGATGGCCACCATGTCGGCATAGTCCAGCATATCTATTTTCTCCAACTGGGTAGGGGCACCAAACTCAGGTGTCATCACGTATAGGGTAATATTGCTATGGTCTACCACCTCGGTATCTGACTGGCCAATGCCCGAAGTTTCGAGCAGTATCAGGTCAAATGGTGCTGCTTTGAGCACAGCCAGTGCATCTTCTATAGACTTGGACAATGCCAGATTGGCCTGGCGGGTAGCCAACGAACGCATATATACTTGCTCAGAATCTATTGCATTCATGCGTATACGGTCGCCCAAAAGCGCACCGCCTGTACGCCTCCGCGATGGGTCTACAGAGAGTATGGCTATTTTTTTATCGGGAAAATCGGACAAAAATCTGCGTACCAATTCATCTACCAGACTCGATTTTCCTGCGCCTCCGGTTCCGGTGATGCCTATCACGGGCGCACCTTTGGCACTGTCTTTCAGTTGTTGGATATAAGTAAGGCTTTCGTCGCGATAATTTTCTACTGCAGTAATCATGCGGGCTATGGAACCAAAATCTCCTTCTTTTACCTTCTCGGTGCTCAGTTGGTTGGCCAGGCCGAGGGCAAAATCACTTTCCTGCACCAGCAGGTTTATCATACCCTGCAAGCCCAGTGAGCGACCATCATCGGGCGAAAAAACCCTGTTTATACCATAAGCATGCAATTCTTGAATCTCGCTTGGCAATATTACACCCCCGCCTCCTCCATATATGCGTATATGTCCGGCGTTTCGTTCGTGAAGCAAATCATACATATATTTAAAAAACTCCATGTGCCCCCCTTGGTAAGAAGTGATGGCTATGGCATTGGCATCTTCCTGAATGGCACAGTTTACAATTTCCAGCACCGAGCGGTTGTGCCCCAAATGTATTACCTCAACACCCGTATCTTGTATAAGCCTGCGCATGATGTTTATGGCCGCATCGTGCCCATCGAACAAAGCAGCCGCAGTTACTATACGTATATGATTTTTGGGCTGATACTTAGATATGTTTTGCATATGGTATATGTGTATTTTTATGTGCGAATTTGAAACTTTTTCGCCAATGCTGCAAACGTTTGCTGACTTTCGTCAGGTTTTTAACAGATCAGACTTCTCCCGTTTGCCTGAAAACCTATCCAAATCTATGCACATAAAATTTTTCATGGTATTATCATTCTCATATAAAAATTTTCACTAAATTGCCTTAGTGATGCGAGCAATGAAAGGAAATGTTTTTCGGAATGTAAGTGCCACTTGATAAGGATAATAGTATGATCATTATAGACATTGACATCAAAATAAGAAAAAACATATTAATGAACTATCAAAAGCACAGTCAGATTGGGTATTTCAAATAATTATCTATGGCTAGATATGAAACAACTGCACAATTCAACATAACATACAAAACAGTTTTAAAATAAAACGCTTAGACTTATTGGTAATCTGCAAATGATAATAAAATGGACAATAGAAAATTTATAGAAACAATTTCACAAAATAATTCAAATTATACTTCACCGGAACAAGCAATCAATCAGGCTAATTCACTTGATTTATTATCAAAGGATATTTATACAGACAGCGAACGCTTCATTTACGAATTATTACAAAACGCGGATGATGCTAGTAACCAATCAGGTATTCTTGATTTCCGGATTGACTTTATTGATCAATATGTTGTAATATCGCACAATGGGGAACCTTTTTCACAAGTTGATATTGAAAGCATTTCTAGTGCAGGA
This sequence comes from Bacteroidota bacterium, assembly GCA_020048155.1. GTDB lineage: Bacteria > Bacteroidota > Bacteroidia > Bacteroidales > DYOH01 > JAIFMY01. The sequence goes on along the minus strand of JAIFMY010000105.1, from coordinate 6,998 downwards.
GATGGCACAAAATCAGGAGATATAAACAAGACAGGATATAAAGGTATTGGGTTTAAGTCCGTTTTTGCTCACTCAAACTTTGTAATTATTAAAAGTGGAAACTATTGCTTTAAGTTTGATAAACAACATTGGGTAAGTCATTGGAACCAAGATTGGGTACCTAAAAGTGCTTGGCAGGCTGCTAGGAAATCAAAAAACAAAGATCAAAACCTAAAAATGCCATGGCAGATTATCCCTATCTGGACTGAATTACCAGTAGAACTCAGAAGTTCACCTATTTTCAATGAATACAATGTTTCTACTATAATACGATTTGATAAAATTGAGCAACTTAAAAAAACATTGACCGACTTATTTTCAGAAAGTCAAATTGTACTGTTTCTGCGAAGCAAACGAGTTAAAGTATTAATAAGTTTAAATAAAGAAATATTACTTGAAAAAGATGTAAATGGCGAAGAAACTACTTTAAAGCGTAATGGTAAAAATCTAAGTAATTGGCTTATTAAAACATATCAGTTTCAAATACCTAAAGATGTTCAGAAAGAATTAGATGAAGATGAAAAAACACCCAAAAAACTTAAAGAAGCAACACAAACTGAAATATCTTTTGCCATACAAGTCGATGATGGAAATTTAAAGGTAGTTGACAAAGAGAATAGATTAATCTTCACCTATTTACCTACTTCCATCAATTATAATTTCCCTTTTCTGGTTAACGCAAGTTTTTTGACAGACGCAGGGAGGCAACATTTGCATCAGGATGCATTTTGGAATAATTGGCTTTTTAAGCAAATCCCTGTAAAATTCTTTTCTTGGGTTTCTGTACTTGCCAATAAAGAAAGCAAGTATAATAAGCAGTTTTTAAATATCGTTCCAAATAAGCTTGGTGGAACATTATTGGAAAGCAGTTTTAATGAAGGATTTGATAAAGCACTTCAATCCGTTGCATTCATTCCAAACTTAAAAGGTGATTTGAATAAAGTAAAGGAAAGCCTGCTCGATATAACTAATATATCGCAGTTTATAAACTCTCAAACACTTATCAACTATATAAACTCGAGTAAAAACAAACGCCTCTCAATATCATCATACACCCCTTATCTTGAGCCAATTAGCACCTTGAGCCGATTAGGTACACAAATGTTTGAGATTGATGATTTAGAAGGCTTTTTCGCATCATCAATATTTGCTCAAGAACATAAATTAGGCGAGAATTTTAACTTGATTTCGTTCCTATACGAACAATCTCAAAGGAATAAAGGAGATGATAACAGAAATATTTGGAATCAAATTTTACGACATAGTGCTTTTATATTTGATGAAAAGGAAGTACTAAAAACTCCAAGCGAAATTTACTTTCCTGAAGTAGAGTTTACAAAAGAATTTTCAAACGAAATAAGCATTATTCACGGAAGCACAGTGTCTAAAATAAATGCCAATTCCAAAATAAAAAATTGGCTCGAAAATTTAGGTGTCCAGGCGCCAAGTGACATAAGTTTTATAGAAAAAACTATTATAGGTAACGGCGCTAAATTTGTAACCAAGAAGAATGTAATTGAAATAGGCAGGTATTTATTCAATGTTCATAAGAAGGGAACTTTGCAAAATCATCACTATGAAAAGCTGCAGAAATTATACATCTTATCTAAAGAAAACAATCTAATCCCTGCATCAAATTCTTACTTATCTGATTTTTATGAACCAGATCTAAAAATTGAAAAAGTCAACAAAAATGATATCTTTATTACAGAAAAATATTATCAAAGCCAAGACCTCAAAGATGAATGGAAGACTTTTTTTATTAAAATAGGGGCTAATCAGAAGATAAATCAGGTTGAGCTTATAAAATTATCAATATCTTCACTTGCAATGTTATATGGGGACGAATATTTCGATATCGATTCAGGTGCATTATCGAAGGAAAAATATTTGGGGATGTTTGGATATGGTTCACACAATTTAATTGACCCCTTTAGAAGCATAAGTTTAATAGAAAATACAACTCATAATTACTTATTTGCTAAAATATTTTGGCATGAAGTATTTAATAAAAATGAAATAGATCTTACCCAACTCACAGAGCCACCATTATTATGGTACGGTATTGGGAAAGGTGAAAATGGTTTCGGTTATAACATTAAGTTTACATATATTGAATGGTTTATTAAAAATAGAAATTGTATTCCTACAACGCAAAAGTCTTGTCTTATAGCCTCTAATGTGTATAGCAGTTCAATTCCACTCATTAATGAAATAGCAGGTGAGTATTTGCCAGTTTTTGATTACGAAGGCGCAATTCCACCAGAGTGGCAAAATCTTCTAAATTTCATAACTAATTTAGGATTAGCAGAGTATCTTGTGATATTAAGTAGTATCTGGAAAGAAAATAATAAAGATGAGCAAGTGCGAAAGGAAAATATAAAGCGCATTGGCTTAATTTATGAAAAAATGGCATTAATGAACTTTCACTCATCTGAAAAGGAAAAAATAAGTGAATGGGCTTCTTCAAATAAGTTATTAGCTAAAAATGGGCTAGATTTTTATTATCCGAAAGATTTATCTATAGTCACTGTTGATGGCTTTAAGGCTACTCATCTAGCATATGCAGAAAAACAAAGCACTGAGATTATTGAATTATTACGTCTTTTCGGTGTTCAGATTATTGACAGTGTGAATGCAACTATTCCTAATAATAAAACTGAAGTTCCCGATCTTAAAACGAAGCTATTAAGAATAGCTCCTTTAATCGCATTGGTTTCAATTGAAAAGTCAAAAAACATCAAAGAATGGGAAAATGAATTTGAAAGAATTAATAAAAAATTTTCAGTGATTCGTTTTTTTGAAACCACCGAAATTTATTTGTCATATGGAAATGATGAGGATAAGCAGAAAAGAAGTTCTTGGGCAGATGATCATAATTTTTATTATGTAGGAAAATGGGATAGTCCAAGAGTTTTAGATGGATTAGTCGAACCATTGGGTACTTATCTCAATATCAGATATGCTGAACGAATTTTAACAGTATTATTGCTCGAAAACGTTGAAGGCGGCATTGAGTATCTAAAGGAAAAGGGATTTGATATTTCTCTAATACTGGATCATATACAGACCCAACAAGAGGAATATCTCATTACTTCAAAAGTTTCAGTAGCAAGCGAGGACGCTAAATTAAAAACAGAACAGGACAACGATCTGCCATTGAATGAGCAGATAGAAGCACTTCGTGTTGCCAAGGAAGTTGTACAAGAAAGGTTAGAATCTGAAGGGTATATTTTTACACAAGGTATTGGGATGTATTCAACCGTTGAAGGGGTTGTAAAAGGCAGCACATTGTATCCATTGGTAGTAAAAAGTTACATAAATACAGAAGAATCATTGAAAATTAATCCAATCGAATGGAATCATTTAATACAAACTAATTCAATGCTTTGGATACATTTTGGTAACAGAATATTAAGATGCATTAAAGTAAATGAACTATTAAGAAAACAAGATAAACTTTCTATTAGTTTTAGTACTGAAAATCTTGAAAAAGAAGATAGAATTAATAATTTTGCCAACCTATTAAGGTATTTTGGAAATGTACATTTCAACTTCGATACTATTGATCAAAATAATTTTAATAGCGCAGAACAAATGGGGGATTATCGCTTTAATGAGAGAAATAAAGAAAAAGATTTAAGTGGTGATGACTTAGCTAAAATTATGTAATGCATTACACAAGACAAGAACATAGTAATTTCCTTGAAAATGAGCTTCGAGCACAAACAAACGCGTTTAACCAGAAGCTAAATACTTCAGCTGCTTTTTTGTTAAAAGAGAAAGAAGAACTATTTGTTGCTCAGTTTATAACATTTAGGGAAGGCGAAATGATACTCAAGTTCTCTAATAATCGTGCGCTTCCACGTAAAGGGGAATATCTATATTGTTTTACCGTTCCCAAAGAATTGCGGGATTATAGTAATTGGGGTAATAAAACTTATGGTGATTTGATTAAGGAAAAATCAAATTTCACTGAAGCTGTTTGTGTTTGGCAAGCACATTCCAAAGATAAAAATGGTCAAATTGAAAAGGATTTTTCCCTTGTCGGTTTTAGGGGGATAGATATTGAATTCTCGTCTAATTTACTATATGCAGAAAAAATAATTTTACTCTTAGGTCCAAATAAACCACCATTTGAGTATATTGCGAATCTGCAAAAAATTGTTTTAAGTAATTTTAGCGATCATGTTAATTCAATAATAGATCAAGAATTTCAATACATAGATAATCAGCCATTACTAATTGATAATAAATTTGCAATACCTAGTTTTATTTTAGCACAACTTGTACATAAAAATCAATTAATTATAATAGGACCTCCAGGTACTGGGAAAACATTTCAGATTGCTGAAATTTGCAAGGTTTTATGTGAACAAGGAAAATCTGTATTAGTAACTGCATTAACCAATAGAGCTTTAATTGAAGTGGTTGAGAAACCTGCGTTAGCTGATTTAATGAAAGCGCATAAGATATTTAAAACTAACCTTTCAGCCGATGAAGCAAACGATCTACCACACCTGCAGCAATTAAAAGAAATAATTCCTTTGCCGGGAAGATTAATATTATCAACGTTTTATACAGCCAGTGACTATGCAACGAATTTAAAGTTTGATGCACCTTTTGATTTTATTATTGTTGATGAAGCAAGTCAGGCACTTTTGGCGATGTTCGGAGCTGCCAAAATTTTAGGTGAGAAAAATATTTGGATAGGAGATCCAAAGCAGTTGCCACCAATTGTTGCTATCCCTGAAGACAAAATAAATAAGTATAACTTTCACTTTTTAGTAGATGGTTTAAAAACTCTTTCAACCTTAGCTTCAATTCAATGTTATCAATTGACTGAAACATATCGTCTACCTAAAAGAGCAGCAGATTATACTGGGTTGTTTTACAACAAGAGCCTAAAATCAAAAGTACAAAGTAATATTCGGTTTTCTTTCACAGAATTAAAGGGGAATATAGGAAAACTTTTACATCCCCAAGGTGGGGCCACTTTATTAAAAACGGATTTAGAAGTAGGAAATAAGCAGCCTAAAATTGTTTTAGAAATAGTTTACGATCTAATTTTTTACTTATCAAATTCAAATGAAAAGTTACATATATCAGTTTTAAGTAATTATATCGAAACTGTAAAATCAATTCAAAAGTTTATGTATCAATCGATAGACTATTCAAAAAACTTACTTATTGAGACGATTGCAAGAATTCAGGGATTAACAACTGATATAACCATATTAGTTATTCCGAATTCAGGTTACTACCATTCGCTAGAAAAAAGACTGTTTAATGTTGCTACTAGTCGTGCCAAAAGACATACTATAATTATTTGCGACAAGAGTATTTTTGTTTCTTATCCGCAAATGGATGGGGATGTGAGAAATTACCTCCAAATTTTAAATAATGACTTCTCTTTTTATATTAATACAGAAAGCTATTCTCGAACAAAAGAAATTCAATCAGGACAAGCATTCACAAATTCATAGATAAGGTCATGGTTACACATATATATAAGAATTTCTTAACAGACGAAAAGGTGTACAAACAGAATGTTGATTTTTGGAAATCGATGGTATATACACTATTGTCGGTAGAAAAGATAACATTTATGGATTATCTGACCACAAAAAGTCCTGATGGTACTCCGTATGCAGATGGTAATCCCATTTATCACTTCAGGCTTCATGATTCGGATCGTGCAGTGCGTATCATACAAGAGGAACCTGAGTGTAATCATATTGAATTTTCTGCATGGATTAACACAGCATTATTATCTGATGATACAGAAATTGAGGAATTGGTTATTTCATTGGAGTTGTCCAATGAGGCTGCTTTGTTAAGTCTGGAATTAATAAATGCATGGGTGGTAAATAAATTATCAAAACAGACAATGGAGAAGTACATTGATAAACTGTATGCTATTAAAGAAAATTTGTTTTCTTTTGAAAAACAATTGGATACAATATAGGGATTCAACAATTAGGTGATCTTGCGTACAATATTCTATGCTATCATTGTGCAAAGATCATTTGCTTACCAGACAAATAGCAAATCTGGGCTAAAGATGCCACCTTTAAACCAGAATAATCTACCCTGCATACCTGCGCACAGAAATGTTACTGGTGCGACGTCTACCTAGCATGCCTGCGCTTGGAAATGGCACTGGTGCAACGTCTACCCTGCATACCTGCGCACAGAAATGGTACTAGTGCGACGTTGAACCTGCATACCTGCGCTCAGAAATGGTACTGGTGCGACGTTGAACCTGCATACCTGCGCACGGAAATGGTATAGGCGCCACGTCTACCCTGCATACCTGCGCACAGAAATGGTACTGGTGCGACGTTGAACCTGTATACTTGTGCTCAGAAATGGTACTGGTGCGACGTTGAACCTGCAGACCTGCGCACAGAAATGGTATAGGTGCAACGTCTACCTTGCATACCTGCGCATGGAAATGGTATAGGTGCGACGTCTACCCTGCATACCTGCGCATGGAAATGGTATAGGTGCGACGTTGAACCAGCATACCTGCGCACAGAAATGGTATAAGTGCAACGTCTACCCTGCATACCTGCGCACGGAAATTGATGCAAGATAGCATATTATTGCTTTGAAAATTATTCATTATCAATTGTCCTGTATCATAGGAGTTTGAATAAATTAAGATTTGAAAATATTTTTGTATATTTAAGGGGTTATTTGTTCACGAAAGAATTGTCGGCTTGGCCTGCAATTGTTTTAATACGATTGGGACAATAAATATTGAAACTTAAAGACAATGAATGACTTATTTTATAAAAATCCGAAATCAGTTCAAGATTTTCTTTGGCTCTCTATAAAAGATCTGCCTAAAGAAAGCATTGATGAGATATTGAGTTTTGTGCTGTATATACGGAAGAAAAACTTCCAACCGGAGTTATTTAACCTTGAGTATGAATTGCTAAACGAAGAACTTC
>JAIFMY010000207.1 GCA_020048155.1 Bacteroidota bacterium | reverse complement strand
ACACTGGAGTTTCGTGTTAGGAAAATATTTTGCAAAACACTAATTTTGGCTTTTTACTTAATGCAAAGTACAATGGAAATGAATAACCGACGTGATTTTTTGAAAAAAGCTGCTCTGGTGGCTTTGGGGGTAACAGGTGGAGTAGTTGCTACACAAGCTGGCAATGTTACAAATACGGTGGATCTGTCTGACAATGAAATCAATCTTTTGAATAAATTTTCAACTTGGGTCGAAAATTTTAAAGAGGTAACCGCTATACAGAAAAGCGATTATGAAAATGCAGCCAATAATGTACGTATGATTCAGCTTACAGAAGAGGCAGAATTATGGCAAGCAGAATTGAAAGAAATGCTTAAAAATCAAGCTTTTCAGCAGGAGTATTTGAAAATAGCATCAGTACTGGCTCAGGAAATAGACTACGACCGCACCACGATTGGATATTTGTAATACTGTACGGAATATAAAATAAATGAAACCCAAGTACATGAATTGTACCTGGGTTTTTTTATCCTTTTATTACTCCTAAAGGCGATAATGTATGCATTATTTTTACCAAATCCGTCTGATTGGCCATTACTTCAACTATATCTTTGTATGAAGAAGGAGCTTCTTCCAAATCCTGCTGGGTGCGCAATGCATGCACAATCCCTTTTTCGTCGAGGCGGCGTATTTCTTCTTTCAGATTCAGCGACTTTACCGCTTTGCTCCTACTCATAAGCCTTCCTGCACCATGCGAGCAACTTTCAAAGCTTTCGGCATTGCCCAAACCTTCAACAATATATGAATGTGTGCCTTGGCTTCCCGGTATTATTCCTGTTTCTCCTAATTTGGCCGAGGTGGCTCCTTTTCGGTGTACAATTACTTTATGGCCAAAGTGCTCTTCCATGTTGGCGTAGTTGTGGGCTTTGTTGAGCATAGGCTCGTACACCACTTTTTCAAAATTGGTATCAAGCACTGCCTGTATCCGCTGCATCATAAGTGAGCGGTTGGCCAATGCAAAATCTACACAATACCGCATTTCGTGAAAATAGTCTTGAGCCTCCTCTGTTTCAAATGGCAGATAAGCCAAATCTGCTTTGGGGGCTACTTGTGATGCCCACTTCGCATTCAATTTCTTGGCTAAATTGTTGTAATGATCGGCCACCTTCGAACCCAAATTTCGGCTGCCCGAATGTATCATCACCCATACTCGGTTGTCTTCGTCTTTTTGTAATTCAATAAAATGATTGCCTCCCCCCAGAGTTCCTATTTGCTTAAGCGCTGCCTCGTACTCTTTTTTAATTATATGCAAATCCTTTATTTTATGTCCCATTGGCATCGTTCTTTCATCCTGAATAAATTTCTGGTGGGAAAATCCTACAGGAATAAGTTCTCTTATTTCTCTTAATAGATTTCGTAACTTCTTCTGAGTGAGTACTTCTGCATTAATATCAGTTTGTAAGGCACACATCCCGCAGCCTATGTCTTTGCCCACAGCATTGGGTATGATTACACCTTGCGTGGCCAATACGCCGCCTATAGGCATGCCATATCCGGAATGGGCATCGGGCATAAGGCTAACATGCCTGAATACAAATGGCAGATTTGCCAGATTTTTGGCTTGTTCAAGGGCTTGATCTTCCAGCTCATTCAGCCAAAGTTTTATGGGCACTTTTTCGCTACTTATTACTTTTATCATAAGTTTCAAAAGTAAAGCATTCAAGTTTTATTGGATTTTTTGAAGGAAAATCTGTGATTATTCGTCGGAAGCTAGCCAGTCGCGGGCATCATAAAAACTATTAAATGAACGGAGACTGGATCCTGAAAACCAGTTTATGGCATTCACTGCAATTTGTTGAAACTTGTTCAGACCTATGATGGCACCTTTTTGGCGATATCCTTTCGTCCTTACCGATACTTCTTTAAACGTACGCACAATCTCTGTATTTTCCTTTATTCCATTTACATTGGTGAGGGTGCGTTGCCCGGGCCCTCTTAGTACCATGAATTTTTCTGCTTCAAGTATGGCTTTTATCAATCCTTGAGTATCGCCCGATTCAATCTGCGAATAATCGAAGTAGAGTATATGCTTGCCATTTAGTTCTACTACTGATATTACATCTCCCATTTGTTCTCGATTTCTGATTATAAAAATGTGAATTATTCAACGAGCCAATTTTTGGCTTCTTCTAGGCTGTCGAATGATTTTAGATTCGATTTTGAAAAATAGTTAATTGCATTCAAAATAATTTTCTTAGTACTATTTAGACCTACTACTGCTGCTTTTTTGCGAAATGGCTTGTTTCTTGCTGAAATCATTTTGAATGCTTTAACTATTTCAGGAGTTTCTTCCAAATCTTTTACATTTGAAAGAGTAAGTTGCCCGGGACCTCTATTTTCAACAAATTCGGCGGTCGCCAGTATAGCTGAAGCAAATGCTACAGATTCCGTACCGTTGAGCGCTGCAAAATTCAGATATGTTATATCTTTCCCTTTGTGCGATATGACTGAGCAGATATGATTCATATTTGGGTTTTTACTGAAAATATAAACAAATGTAATCTTGACTAAAATAAGCATTTTATAGTATTAAAAAATCGCTTTCTGTCAAAATTGTACGAATGGCAGGTGATTAATTTTATCTTTGAAAAAATAATGGCCTATTTTCAATATTTCCACACATTTTTCGTATATTCATTGCAAAATATAAAGATATGTTACTGCTAAATCCGAACAACTACACACGGGAATATCCCGATAAAGCCTCATTAGAAATAATGCTTAATACGATCCGATTTTTTGAAGATAAAGGATTAAAAGCCATTAAGAATGACGATCAAGAGCGAGTTTGGTATCAAGATTTTTTAGATTTCGTAAAAAATGAACAAATATTTTCGCAACTGCTTACCCCTGCGGCAAATGGCGATTCTGGTGCACGCTGGGATATGTGGCGTATTCAGGGATTTAATGAAATTCTTGGCTTTTATGGCCTGCCTTATTGGTATACATGGCAAGTCACCATTTTGGGCCTTGGTCCTATCTGGATGTCCGGAAACGAAGATGCCAAACAAAAAGCTGCAAATTTCTTGCGTGAAGGTGGAATTTTTGCCTTTGGCTTGTCTGAAAAAGAACACGGTGCCGATGTATATTCGTCTGAAATGACTCTTGTACCTCAGTCTGATGGAACTTTTCTGGCCAATGGTTCTAAATACTATATCGGCAATGCCAATGCTGCTGCTATGGTTTCTACTTTCGGGAAAATACAGGGCACAACCGACTATGTTTTTTTTGTAGCAGAAACCAATAAACCCGGTTATGAAGTGGTGAAGAATACTGTAAATAGCCAGAACTTTGTAGCCGAATACAAACTCGAGAATTATAAAGTAACTGAGAACGATATTCTGAGTAGGGGTGAAAAAGCCTGGTTCGATGCTCTGAATACCGTGAATGTGGGTAAGTATAACCTAGGATGGGCTTCCATAGGTATGTGCACGCATGGCTTGTATGAGGCTATAAATCATGCTTCTTCGCGCCGTTTGTACAACATGTATGTCACCGATTTTCCGCATGTAAAAAACATGTTTGTAGACGCATATGCCCGCTTAGTGGCCATGAAACTTTACGCCATGCGCACAGCAGACTACATGCGCAGTGCTTCGCTTACCGACAGGCGCTATTTGCTTTACGACCCCTTGGTGAAAATGAAAGTAACCACACAAGGAGAAGAAGTGGTAGACCTCATGTGGGATGTGATAGCGGCTAAAGGATTTGAGAAAGATACTTTCTTCGAAATGCTTACCCGCGACATACGTGCGCTGCCTAAGCTCGAAGGTACGGTACATGTAAACATTGCTCTGATTGTGAAATTTGTTCAGAATTTCTTGTTTGTACCAGCTGCTTTTGACGAAGTGCCGATGCGAAACGACATCGCTGACGATACTTTCTTGTTCAACCAGGGACCTACCCATGGATTAAGCAAAATACAGTTCCACGATTTTCATGCTGCGCTTAATCTTTACGAAACTCCAAACCTGAAAATCTTTAAAGAGCAGGTTGAGGTTTTCAGAGGTATGCTAGTGAAGACGAAAACCTCGCAAGAGCAGCAAAAGGATACGGATATGATGCTTGCATTGGGCAATATTTTTACACTCGTACCTTATGCACAGCTTATTCTGGAATGCGCAAAATACTATAAACTTGAAAACGAACTTGTAGATCAGATTTTTGATTTTATGGTACGCGATTTTTCTAAATATGCGCTTCAATTGTATTCCAAGAATCTGACATCGCCTGAGCAGCAGCAGTTTTGCCTGAGTATGATTCGTAAATCGGTATTCGACGAGAAACGATACATGCATATTTGGAACGAACATGTGCTTGCATTAAAAGGGCAATACGTAATGAATCCTTAGAAATGTATCTTTATTTAGTATAGCATACAAACAGAAACGGGTTTAGCGCATTTGCTGAACCCGTTTCTATATTTATTACGTCTGCATACTAAGAATTATGAATACATAAAACTCATTTTTTACTCAGATACAACTATTATTTTGTCCTCACTCGTAAAGTTAATTTTTTTCGATTTGTCAGGATTTACCACTACACCATAGTTTTTTGCGGAGTCGTTTTCATCGCTTTTTAGCCTGTAACCTATGGCAATTTCATTTTGTTGTATAGCAGACTCCACCACTGTGTAAAAATCGGCAGTTTTTCCGGGGATTATATAATTCGATGCTGGTTTGAGATAAATCTCAGATCCTTCTGCTGCAAACAGTATGTTGAATACTTTTTCTAGAAGTTTGTTTTCGGCCAACTGCGAAATCATAAGACTGATAATACGCTCGCTAATAATAAAGTCATCTGCTTCAGCTACTTCAGCCAAGTCACGATTTCTAACATCAAACATTTCGCTTACAATATTTGGGTTTACATTGGCTTTGGCGGCTTGGTTTCTTATATGTAAAAGGCTTATAAGGGTTTTAGCATCAGCTATTTGAACATCGGTATTGTCGTAACCAACTACTATGATATCTCTAAACAAACCCATATCTACTGTTTCTAATGTTTTACGATCGGTTGAGTCACCTTGTTTCAAAGTGAGTTTTCCGTTTTTTATCATTTTTTGGGCGGCCTCAACCTTCGATTCTAAATCTTCGTATTCTGCAATAATAATAATTTCGGATCCTTCGTGCAGATACCTGTCTAATTCCCTGATAAGGTTAGGAGTGCGGGAGTTCCAACCCAGAATAAGCTTTTTCTCTATTTCATCTACCTCTTTCACCGGGGCTGATATGGCAGTTTTGTCAGGTGAAATGGATATTTTGCCAGAAAGGGTAAACTTATCATCGTCTTCAGCAAATCCAATCACTTGGTCGCTGACATTCAGCACAGTGCTTGGTGAGGGATTTATAAGCACAGTTCCATCTGCCCGTATTATGCCTATGATTGCGCTTGATTCGTACATAAACAATGCTTCCCTAAAAGTTTTTCCGCCAAGCGAAGGTTCTTTTTTGATGTAAATTTCAACACCATCAAAGTCGAGCAATTCGTTGTAAACTATACTCAGTCCAGATTGGCGGCATGTTTGAGCGGTGAGGCGTGCCAGTATATCGGGCGTTTGCAGTATGGTGGCTTCTTCTTTTCCTACCATTGTGGTGGCTTCCATATTGTCGGGGTTCTGTATCTCAGCTACTATATGGTATGCTTCTTTTTTGCGGTTCGGATTACTGGTGATAGCCATTATGGTTTTAATGGTATTTATATCCGGGAACGGATCTGTATCGCATAGTATGATAATGGATTTTGCATCGTGCGGGCTCACTATTTCTATATCGTGCAAGTCGAGAGGGTTGCCACTGCGGCATATGATAGATGTACTTTTGCTCGATGGCACTTTTCCTGCCAAATCATCTTCCATTTCTACTTTGTCTCTGGTAGACATGATTACTATGTGCTGATTTCGCAGGTTCTGGTTTGCCGTCATTATTTCAGAAATGATGGTGTATATTTTGGGCGACCATCCGAGTATGAGTGTATGTCCGGTTTCAAGCACCCGTGAGCGACCTTTTCTGAGTTCTTCCAGTTTTCCTTCTATACCCGAGGTAAGAGTACCAATAAATATACTTACAATGAAAATACCTCCTATAGTTACAAAAAATGAAACTGTGCGAAAGCCAAACCCGTTGTCTCCAGCCAAGTTTCCCGCATCGAGTGTACGCATAAGACTTACCCACATGTCTTCAAAAAAACCAGTAGGTTCTTCACCTGCAGGTATGTTGAACATAGCCAAGATGGTAGCTGCAATGAGAATAATAAGAAAAGATATTATACCTAGCCAGGTAATAATTGCTATAGTTCCCCTGCTTAGCGTATTATCAAACCAATATCCAAAGCGTTCTTTAAATGATGCTTGTTTTTTCATAATTATATTTCTGTTAGTTTCTTAGTTTAAAAGCCCAAGATAGTTTTTATTTATTGAAAAAAGCAGATTTGAAAGCACTTATTCATATGTTTCTATACATGCAATTAGTCTTCGTTCAGAATATTCTGAAAGTCAAACAATTCGGGATATTCTGTATGTTTTTTGGCTAGGGTGTAATCTGTTTTTGTGAGGTAGTGCAGGTTATGTGCAAAAATATTCTGCACCAGTGGGGAAGACATATTTACCAGTCGCGGTTTCACTTTTCCGTCGCTGCCGGTAAGGTTATGCAAATAGAGTGGTACAATGCTATTATTTTCATCCATTGCTACTATGCAGCCTGTTTTTCCGGTTGTAAATAGCTGGTATACTCCCAGTGCCAGATGTGTACACAGCGACAAATCGAATGAGCCCGGACGGGCACATCGCAGTTCAAAACCCATTTCCACAGGCCTCAATCGGGTACTGAGTTTGGTTTTTGATAGGGTGTTTCTTACCATCAGATTAAAAACATGCGCTTTACTTACGTTGAAAAGCTCGGGGTGTCCATGCGCATCATAAGTAAAATTGGCGCCCGATGCCTTTATGTCTTCATCCGTCATGAAATGAAAAACACCCTCACTCACCATAGCGGCTCCGTATTCAATGCCCATTATTTTTCTTTTAATGATGGATGAAATAATCATGCGGGCTATTTTATCACCGGTGATTCGTTTACCCAAAAACATTTCAGGAATGATAATCATAGGCAAATGGCAAGCTTCACCAATGCCGAGTGCCAAGTGACCTGCTTCGCGGCCCATACATGCCATTACAAACCAATTGCGGCTTGTGCGGGCATCTTCGTATACGGTAGATGCTATATGTACGCCTTCGTCTTTTGCAGTCTGAAAACCAAAAGTGGGCATATTGCCAGGCAATGGCAAATCGTTGTCTATGGTTTTGGGCACGTGTATATTGGATACATTCAATTCTTTTTTTTGCAAAAACGTGGCTAATCTGTTAGCAGTAGAAGCAGTATCGTCGCCTCCTATGGTTACCAGTAGTTTTATGTTGTTTTGGGCAAAAAAATCTACGTCAAACTCTTCGTCTTTTGGCTTGTACCTGCTCATGCCTAAAAATGAGCCGCCTACAGTAAACAAACTGTCGGCAAGTGCAAAGTCAAATTCTATTGTTTCACGTTGGGGGTCTACCAGTCCTTTGTAGCCATTGTGTATGCCTATCACCCTGAACCCGTTGCTTAAAAACACTTTAGCGAGGGTTGCTATTACGGTGTTTATACCTGGTGCAGGTCCACCACCTGCCAGAATTGCTATGGAATGATTCATATTTTTATCATTTGTGGGAAGTAAAATTAAATAAAACGGTGCAATCGAGTGTAATTAGTTTCTAAATAATTTAGTATGTTAAAAAGTGTTTAAAATTGTTAATGATATGAGAATGTAAATATGTAAATTGTTGAATTGTAGATTTCTGAATAATACAATTTTAATTGCATGATGTTAGGTTTTTAAAAAATAATTACTTTTGTATATAAAAATAGTCTAAATAGCTTGCTTAAACAAGTATTATTAAATTTAACGCAATTCGAAAATGAAAAAACAAATTTCACTTTTTCTACTCGCCTTAACAGTGAGTATTAGTGTTTCTGTAGGGCAAACTACAGAACGCCCTTGGAATGTAGGTGTACACGCTGGTATTCCACTTTATCATGGCGATAAAGGCAATGGCTGGCTTGGTTTTGGCCAAGCTCTTTATGGTTTTGGTGGGGTTTCTGTATCTCGTCACCTGATGGATAATTGGGATCTTTCGGCTAATTTGAATTTTGGTGAAGTTGGCATTTATGAAAGTTCCTCAAGTAGTTTTCGTACCCGTTTCATGCATTTCAATCTGCATGCGCGATACAATTTTATTCCAAATGCAAAGCTTATTTCTCCATATGCTATGGCAGGATTGGGATTAAATTATTTCCCGGTAAAATATACCACTACCAAAGAAGGCTTTGAAGGTGCGTTGCCTGTTTTTGGAGCTGGTATCAATTTCAAAGTGAATGAAAATCTTTCAATCCAATGGCAAGAAGCCATAAATTATTCTGTTCGTGGTATTCATGACAATGAAGACAATCAGCCCGGCGATGGTTACCTTTACCATACCATTGGACTTACATACAACATAGGCAAACTAAAAGACACTGACGGCGATGGTATAGGCGACAAACTAGACGCTTGCGCTGAAACCCCAATGGGTGTAAAAGTAGATATGGCAGGTTGCCCTGTAGATACTGACTCTGACGGCGTACCCGACTACCAGGATCTTTGCCCAAATGATAAAGGAAGCGTAAATATGAAAGGTTGCCCTGATAGCGATGGTGATGGTGTAATAGACAATGACGATGC
>JAIFMY010000229.1 GCA_020048155.1 Bacteroidota bacterium | reverse complement strand
CCAGATCCACTGGCATCCAGATATGCTGTGTCATCCGGAATCATCCTGTCAGAAAAATAGTGCCCCAAAATAACAGCACTATTTGGAAGATTTTTAATTTTCAACTGGATATTATACCCTTGTCCATGTATATTTAAACCATTGAATAGCAATAAAAAAAGAATAATGATTGCGTTTTTCATATTATTTCGAACCATATCAGTTTTAAAAATTTATAAAGAAGTGCTAAATTACAAAGAGGGAACGTGAAAAGCTGAAAATAAGTTTTTCAATTAACCATTCTTAACAAAAAACTATAGAGCGAACGGATTTAAAGTGTGGCTACATCAATGGTCATACCTTCAGTAGCAGCCAAGGTTTCTCGAAATACCTTCTGAGCTTCTTTCAGAAAAAGTGCGTAATCTGGATATCTAGTAGAGAAATGTCCGATAGCTAGTTTTTTAACTCCAGCCATTTGAGCTATGCTTGCAGCATCCTTGGCAGTACTATGTTTGGTGGTGGTAGCCAATCCTTTGTCTTCTTCCAGAAAAGTACTTTCGTGGTACATAAGCGTTACATTCTTGGCGTAGTCTGCTATACGGGGGTCGAATGCAGTATCTGAGCAAAATGCATATGAAAGCAAAGGTGCAGGAATGTGCGTAAGCTGGGTGTTGGGAATAATAAAACCTTCGGGCGTGGTATAATCGGCTCCTGCTTTTATAGAAAGAATGTCGGCAACTTGAATTCGATATTCATCAATATAAAATTTCTTAACTTTCAGTGGTTTAGGTTTTTCGCGAAATAAAAACCCGGTAGTTGGCACCCTATGAACAAGGGGAAAAGAAAATATTTCGAAAGTTTGGGTTTCAAGTATCAGGTTGACTTTATCGTCGTGCAAGGGTATAAACTCAACAGGAAAACTAATTTGCATAAATGGAAGCATGAAATCTAGAATCTGCTTCAGCTCCTTTGGGCCAAAAATGGTGAGAGGTTCTTTGCGGCCAAGCAAGCCAATAGTAGAAAGCAGACCGAAAATACCATAATAATGATCTCCATGCAAATGGCTGATAAAAATATGATTGATTTTCAGGAAGCTAAACTTGTACCTGCGCAATTGAATCTGCGTACCTTCACCACAATCAATCAAAAAAAACCGCTCATGTAGCTTGAGTACCTGAGCGGTTGGAAATTTATTAGCTGTAGGCAATGCCGAATTAGATCCGAGAATAGTGAGTTCAAAAGACATAAATCCGGTCTTAAAAATAATTACTCTTCCGCCCTTCGTTTCACATCTTCACGAGCAATAAAGTCAACGGCTTCATCTGTACCGGTGGTTATATTTAAAACCGTGTCGAGCTGCGAAATAGAAATAAGACGTTCTACAGCAGTTTGAAGCCCAGAAAGAACGAAAGTTCCGCGTGCATTTTTGCATAAGCGGTTTGCAACCAAAATTGCACTCAAACCAGAAGAATCGCAATATTTGCAATTACTTAAATCGATGATAATGTTTTTTTCACCATTTCCGGCTATTAACACTAATTCCGATTTGATCGCAGGGGCTATATGCGTATCCAGTTTATCTGACAATACCTGAATGAGTGTATGGTTCTCTTTTTTGTCGATTTTGAAATCCATTTGATTTTATTTTAAGATCGTGACATCACCCAAATTTACAGAAGAATATTGATATTTTCAATAAAAAAAAGATAGAGTAAGAATAAATTCTTACTCTATTCATTATTAGTTATTTGAAGTATCATCATCCTCTTCTTCTTCTTCTTCTTTGGCTTCGAGGCGTGATTTTAGCTCGGCTAAATCAGAGATATCTCCCAAAGTAGTCTTCTCCAAATTCAGTTTTACTTTTTTCTGGCCTTTTTTCTCAACTTTTGGTTCGGCATTGGTAGCCGTGTTTGCTGGTTTGTTTGCAGCTTTTTTACGTGCTTCCTCGGCTTTACGTTCGTCTTCGTAAGCTTTAGTATGAGAAACTATGATTTTTTTAGAGGTTTTCGAGAACTCAACTACCTTAAATTCAAGTTTTTCTTCAACCTGAGCTACAGAACCGTCCTCTTTTACAAGCTGGCGTGGCATAGCTGTACCTTCTACACCGTAAGGCAATGCGATGATTGCACCTTTTTCGCTGATACTTAGGATTGTACCTTCGTGAATGCTATCCACTGTAAACAAGGTTTCGAATACATCCCATGGATTTTCTTCGAGTTGTTTGTGGCCAAGGCTCAAACGACGGTTTTCTTTGTCAATATCAAGTACTACAACTTCAATCTCTTCGCCATTGTTGGTGAATTCAGATGGATGTTTGATTTTCTTAGTCCATGAAAGGTCAGAAATATGAATCAAACCATCTACGCCTTCTTCAATTTCAACAAATACACCAAAGTTGGTGAAGTTGCGAACTTTAGCAGCGTGACGAGAATTTACAGGATACTTGGTTTCTATATTTTCCCATGGATCGGTTTTGAGTTGTTTGATGCCTAAAGACATTTTACGCTCATCGCGGTCGAGGGTAAGAATAACGGCTTCTACTTCATCGCTAACTTTCAGGAATTCCTGAGCGCTGCGCAGGTGTTGCGACCAGCTCATTTCACTTACGTGAATCAAACCTTCTACACCAGTAGCTATTTCAACAAAAGCACCGTAATCAGCTATTACTACAACACGGCCTTTCACTTTGTCGCCCACTTTGAGGTTTTCGTCGAGTGAATCCCATGGGTGTTTGGTAAGTTGTTTCAAACCAAGTGCAATACGTTTTTTCTCGTCATCGAAGTCGAGAATAGCCACATTGATTTTTTGGTCAAGCGCAACTATTTCTTCAGGATGATTTACGCGGCCCCATGAAAGGTCGGTAATGTGAATAAGACCATCAACACCGCCAAGGTCAACGAATACACCATAAGAAGTGATGTTCTTAACGGTACCTTCGAGGATTTGTCCTTTCTCAAGTTTAGAAATAATTTCTTTTTTCTGTTGCTCAAGTTCAGCTTCGATAAGTGCTTTGTGAGATACCACAACGTTTTTGAATTCGTGGTTTATTTTCACCACTTTGAATTCCATAGTTTTACCTACATAAACGTCGTAGTCGCGGATAGGTTTCACGTCGATTTGAGAACCGGGCAAGAAAGCCTCAATACCAAATACGTCTACAATCATACCACCTTTAGTGCGGCATTTTACGAAACCTTTGATTACTTCGTCGTGCTCCAAAGCCTCGTTTACGCGATCCCATGAACGGAGTGCGCGGGCTTTTTTGTGCGACAATACAAGTTGTCCGTTTTTGTCTTCTTCATTTTCAACATAAACTTCAACTTTTTCGCCAATTTTCAAATCAGGGTTGTACCTGAATTCATTTAGGCTTACAATTCCTTCAGATTTGTAACCGATGTTTACAACAACCTCACGGCTGGTGATTCCAAGAACGGTACCAATCAATACTTCATTTTCGCGAATAGCCGAAAGCGTATCAGCATATTTCGCAACTAGGTCTTGTTTTTTGATTTTTGACCCTTTTCCGAATTCTTCTTCGTACTTGTCCCAGTCAAATTCTTCTTCCACTTCTACAACTGGCAGAAGGGCAAGCTCTTCGTCAATTTCTTCAACGAATTCTTCTTCGATGTCTTCTTCTTCTTCGAAATCAACATCTTCTACTTTTGAATTTTCCAACTCCGGGTTTAAATTTTCTACTTCCGAACCACTGTCGAAATTTTCCTGATCGTTTTTACTCATTTTTTAGTTGTTAAATACTAATAAGTTAGACATTATTTATAGTACCTTTTCAGGCGTGGCAAATATAAAACATTATTTTGATTCGCAATAAAAAACGTTTCTAAATTATTGCATTTTATTGCATTTAGCTATTCCAACTAAGGCATTTACCCCTTTTTTTATTACAGGTTTATAGAAAAACCCGAATCTCTTTGTTCAAAAGAAATAATTGCAAAGCATACATTTCTATTTACGGCTTTCATTTATAATTTTGCAAGCGGGTTATTGATTTTTTTCAATTCATCAATAATATGAGTTCGCATAACATAGGTAAAAAAAAATATTAGTGAAAAAATTCTTCAAAATCCTTTCAATTTCCTTTCTGTCATTGCTACTTCTTGTTATCATATTAGTAAAGCCTTCGGGTCGAGACGATTATCGCAATGCTGGATTTTATCTTGAAACCATGAAATACATACAAACGCTGCAGCAACCAGCTATTTCTGGCAAATCTGTATTGCAAGCCGGATGGGCAAAATCAAATATTACTCCGGGATCGGCAGGTGTGCTGGCGGGCTACGGATTGGGGAGGGATTATACATACATCATAGATTCAGTGTTTGTAAAAGCTTTGGTTCTTAGCACTAACAGTTCAAAAGGTGTAATACTCAACTATGAAATGCTCATGGTACACCCTTTTTTGAAAGATAAAATAGAAGCCGCACTTCGTCACGAAAATTTAGCGTTCGATTTTATTTATTTCACATCATCGCATACACATCATGGAGCAGGCGGTTTTGCACCGGGTTTATCCGGATATCTGGTAGGTGGCTATGATGCAGATGTGGTAGCCTTGATTGTAAAAAACACCATAAAAGCAGTTCAAGAAGCAGATAGTAATTTATTACCTGCAAAAATGAGCTACAACAAAGTGGCTACGCGCGGTATGGTTGTCAACAGAGTTTCGCTCGAAGATTATACAGATGCCAATATTCATTTTATCCGATTTGAAAACTCAAAACATCAGGTAGCTTATTTTAGTACCTATACTGCTCATCCTACTATTCTTAGCAGCAATATAAAAGGATTATCGGGCGACTACCCTTCGGCTTTTGTACAAAAGCTCGAGAATACAAAAAAAATTGATTTCGCCATTTTTGCCGCAGGAGGGGTGGCAAGCCATGGGCCATTATCACTTTCAAATCTTTTTTCTGTAAACAAATATGGAGGGAAATTGGCCTCATATGTCCTCAATAATCGCAGTTGGAAACTCAACCAGAGCCAAATAAATATGCAATATACAAGTATTCCGATTGAAATGCCGGATCCAGAATTCAGATTGGCAGATTGGCTGGTACTCAGGCCCTATTTATTCAATTTTTTCTTTGAACCACAGACTGCAAATATCACCGTGCTACAATTGGGTAAAGTAGTGCTTATAGGTTATCCCGCCGATTTTTCGGGTGAATTGGTGCCTATGCTCGACATTAGCGATAAAAGCAGCCCATATTTTCCGGTAGTTACCAGCTTCAATGGTAACTATATTGGATACCTGAGTCATCCGAAGCACTACCTCAAAAATCACCACGAAATACAGGACATGAATTGGTACGGACATGATGCCGGATACTATTTTACCGATATCACCAACCAAATGCTCAAGAAAGTGCTGATTGAGTAAAAATATTGTAACATGAAAAATTTTATAAAAATCGTTCCTGTATACTTGCTGACTTTGTTTTTTGTTTTTTTTGTAAAAATACCCCATCTGAAAGCCCATATACAGCCACCTTCACGATACATAATTATAGAAACGGATGGTTCACCCGACGATTTACGCGCTATATCGATGCTGTTTGCCGATAATGCCAACCAGATACTCGGTATCATTGGTTCTGGCGGGGCGGTTTCAGCTTACTCTTCTTGCACGAAAGCGCGCAATTTGCTTTTTGAGTATGCTCACCAAGGAATACCTGTGGCTATGGGCACCGAAAATTCGTCTACCCTACCCTACTCTCATTTAGCTTCCGATTCCGTTTCTTGGGGCATGGTAGCGCCCAAATCAAAGTTTGAAACTGCAGATGAACTTTTAAACCGAATTACAAAACATACAAATTATACAATAACACTTATAGCACTTGGTAGCATGAGTACCTATGCACAATGGCTGAAAAAGGATAACAAAAACCCAAAAAGAATAGACCGTATATTATGGTATGGGAATTTTGATAGCAGCTCAGTCTTGAATCTTGCAATGGATAAGAATTCTGCTGAATATATCAAAAATTCGGGCATTCAAATAGAATGTTTTAAAAACAATATTTTTTTATACCCTATAGATACGAATTATATAAACCATTTGATAAAAATAAAATCGGTGTATGGCCAAAACATAGTGCAAAGTCATTCACACTATTGTTTACAAGAATATATATCCGCCGACTCGCTGCATATGTGGTCTGATGTTATCCCGCTCTACCTCGGCGTTCCCATTATTTTTCAAAAAAGCACTATTGGAAATATATCCAGCCTTAGCATGAGTAAAAACTTACCGGCTGAGTTTATTTATTCTCTCGTTACCGGAATTCTATCTGAAGATTCGCCCTCATTTGGGCAAGTATTTAGGTCTGAAAGTATGCCTGAAATGCCGTTTGTTGGGGAAATAGTTGCTATTAAAGAGAATTGTATAGCTAAAAACGGCATCATGGAATGGGAAAACATGGTACATTATACTACCTGGCATGGATACAGCAATATAAATGGGCTTTTGGCGGTAAAAATGATAACCCGACTCAAAGAATATTTTGATGCGCCCGGATTGGCTCTGGAAATATATATAAGCCAAAATAGCGATAAAGAATTTGCAAATGCTGCCAGTTTGTGCAATGGTGATTTTCTGAAAACAAAATATCT
Source organism: Bacteroidota bacterium (assembly GCA_020048155.1). Taxonomy (GTDB): domain Bacteria; phylum Bacteroidota; class Bacteroidia; order Bacteroidales; family DYOH01; genus JAIFMY01. Next base: position 2,231 of record JAIFMY010000229.1, on the reverse strand, counting down.
AAAATCTAAGCATTCTGAGAGCATGCCACCTATTATATATGCAGTATTTTTTGGTACAAAAGTCATGATTACACTTAAGCCCGAACTCTGGAAACGAGTATTGCATGAATTGGATGAATTGGAGGCCAAACAATCAGAGAAGCAAAAACTGGAAAAGCATAAGAAATATTTTCTTGAAAAATGGGAATCATTAGACAGGAACACAGCTTTTGAAATTTTGCCAACAAAATGATGAATTCAATTGCGTAATGAATGGAATTCATCTGTTCAAGAAATAATCTATTCATTGGAGCAAATATCTTGGCTTATATATTCATAGTTGCCCATATGCACCCATAAGGATTCATAGATTTTTACGAAACGATTCCTTTTTATATTCCATTTCAATCTAGGCCTTTTGATCTTGAGAAAATTCTCCTTTCAGCCCATCTGATGTTCCGTATTAATACATTTCCGGAAAAAACAGTTCGCTTTTTACTACAAGTCTTGCCAGTAAGAAATTCAAGGACAAAGTATGGCTGTCAGCGGGCAATAAAAACACATAAACATCAGTATAAATTTGCAAAAGAAAAGCAGATAATACCATTTGCCATTTATTTAAATTACCACAAAACATTAAATTTGGCGTTTGATATAAAAACAAAAGTTAGCATAATATGAAAATAGCCATACAAGGCGTAAGGGGTGCATTTCACCACGAAGCAGCTGAAAGTTTTTTTGGGAATGAAATAGAAATTGTAGAATGCAATACCTTCAAAGCCCAATGTGAAGCCCTAATACATAAAAACACAGATTTTGTAATTATGGCCATTGAAAACACATTGGGGGGCAGTATCTTACCAAATTTCAAACTGATACGGGAGTATCATTTAAAAATAATTGGTGAAATATATATACCTATTCATTTGAACCTGATAACCAATGAGAACGTTCAGCTTCAGGATATAAAATTTGTGCACTCTCACCCCATGGCTATCAGACAATGCGAAGACTTTCTGATGATGATACCGCAGGCCAAGGTAGTGGAGGAAAATGACACAGCCGAATCGGTGCGCAACCTGAAAGATAATAAAAGACTGGACTCAGCAGCGGTAGCTGGCAACAAGGCAGCAGAACTATATGGCATGCACATTCTTGAACGAAATATAGAAACCCACAAACGCAATTTTACCCGGTTTCTGGCTTTATCTGAGTTGCCGGATGCCACAGCAGCCAACAAAGCTACATTGTGCTTTGAACTGGCCAACCGCTCGGGCGAATTGGCTCGTGTTTGCAATATATACGCCGACAACAATGTGAATCTGACAAAAATACAATCTATGCCCATTGCAGGGAAACCTTATGAGTATACCTTTTATATAGATGTGGAATGGGAGCGTACAGAAGACTATTATGCAGCCCAACAGGCACTTATGCGCCACGCAGCCAACGTAACAGTAATGGGAGAATATAAGCGGGCTCAGCCAGTAATTTTTGGTGGATACGATAACAAAGTGGTGATTTAAGCCTCAGATTTGTTGGCTTATATTGGGTATATGCTTTATTGTTAACTAATTAGACCTGTCAGGTTTCAAAAACCTGACAGGTCTAAAAAACAGACTGTTCTGAAAAATAGGCCAGTTTGAAAGAAATTTAGTTTTTCTAATCCATCCGTCCCAGTGTATAGCTCTTATTTCCAGCGTAATAAAACACCAAGCGTGTACTGGTGATAGCTCCCCAATACCCCACGCCATGTTGAATATTGAAGTGCAAAGGTTGTAAACCATTGTAAAAAACATCCCCATTCAAGTCATCAAATTCTCGTAATTTTCGATAAAAAGTATACATATCTGCACTTAAACTATAAAAGTTAACTACAACGCTATCTGCATAATCGTATTTTTTTCTTTTTTCGGAATATTCTATACACCGTATATTCTTATATTGATAGATCTGGTTGTTTGGTATTTCAGATAAATCTACCACTCCAAACGGACTAATAAACTCAATCATTGGTTGTAAAGGCTTTCCATCCATGTATGTGTCGGTTCTCACATAAATATATCCATTTGGCAAGTTTTCAGGATATTTATAGTAGAACATACTGTTGGTTCCATCAATAGAATCTACGCGTATATAAAAATCACGTACTTCCAATTTACCGGGAAACGATTGTAATTCGGATTCCACAGTTGGCAAGCCCGATGCTGAAACCCTTAAGAAATATTTCTGAGTTATATCGCAATTGAAGT
>JAIFMY010000146.1 GCA_020048155.1 Bacteroidota bacterium | reverse complement strand
TCAAATTCTTCGAGGGATATCCGTACAATTATTTTTTTATTGTCGGGGGTAGTATTGGGGTTGCTGCTGGCAAATAGGGTATCAAATATATCCTGCATCTCGGTGGGAGCCAGTTTTTGCCCGTAGCCAATGGATGAGGATTTGGCCAGCGACCATGCAATTTGTTCTTGTAAGGTATTGCTTGGGTTCTGTCCGGTTTCTCTGAAGTATTCCAGCATTTGGGTGATGGTTCCGGTAGGATTGCTTATGGGCAGGTATGCCGGTATACCTTGCAGCACTATGGTATTGCGTCCGAAGCTGCGTATGTCGAAACCAAGCATATTCAAGGTGTCGTTTATTTCTTCAAAGTAGGCATAGTCGGTAGGCGAGAGGTCAAGTGTTATCGGGAACAACTCTTTCTGGCTCATGGCCGAGCCCGTTTCTATGGTTTTTAGTATTTCATCGTACAATATGCGCTGGTGCGCTCGCTTTTGGTCTATGGCTATCAGACCCGTTTTTACGGAAGTGAATATGTATTTGAATTTAAACTGAAACCACTTGCCCGAGTTCATGTCTTTGTCTGAGGTATCTTCTATGCCAAAGTTGAGGGCCGACTGTATGGGCGTGTTGTCTTTGAACTCAAACCCACTGTAGAGTTCTTGCCAGTTGGAGGGTACTTGTTCCGATTCAGTCCTGAAGCCAAATTCATTTTTAGTGAAAGTCTGTTGGGAGCCGTGGTGCTGAGAGTGTTCGAATCCCCCATGACTATGCGTTACTTCCTCGTTCTCTATCTCGTTGAGCCAGTTTCCGTTCTGGTCGAAGTCTATGGAAGGCACTATATTGTGCTTACCCAAGGTTTCTTTCACTATCACATTCAGTATGCTGAAAATCGAATTGGCGTTAGAGAATTTTATTTCTGTTTTGGAGGGGTGCACGTTTATGTCAATCTCAGCCGGATCTATGGTGATGTATATAAAATACTGGGGTTGCACATCTGCAGGCAGCAGGCTGCCAAATGCACTGGAAATGGCTTTGTGGAAATAAGCATGTTTCATGAAACGCTTGTTCACAAAGAAAAACTGCTCTCCGGCCGACTTGCGCGAAGTTTCGGGTTTGCTTATGAAGCCATCTATCTTCACCAGAGGGGAGTCTATGCCTACCGGCAGCAGATAGTTGTTGTATTGTTTTCCGAAGAGGTTTATAATACGCTGCTTTATGTTGGTAGCAGGCAGGTTGAGCTCCTCCTCGTCGTTGTGCACAAAAATAAATTTCACATCGGTATGCACCAGTGCCACGCGCTCAATCTCAGCCAGTATGTGTGCTTTTTCGGTTTGGTTCGATTTCAGAAACTTGCGGCGGGCAGGCACATTGTAAAACAGATTGCGTACTACAAAATTGCTTCCTGCGGGGCAGCTTGTAGGTTCTTGCTTTTCAACTTTGGAGTTAGAAACGTGCACTTCGGTGCCAATGGGCTCGCTGTGTCTACGGGTTTTTAGTTCTACGTGGGCTACTGCGGCTATAGATGCAAGTGCTTCGCCTCTAAATCCCTTGGTTTCTATCCGAAACAAATCGTCGATATGGGCTATTTTGGAGGTCGCATGGCGTTCAAAAGCCATGCGGGCATCCGTTTCGCTCATGCCTTTGCCATTGTCTGCCACTTGTATGAGGGTACGTCCTGCATCCTTTATGTGTATCACTATTTCGGTAGCCTGGGCATCAATAGCGTTTTCTATCAATTCTTTCACCACAGAAGCCGGGCGTTGTATTACCTCGCCTGCAGCTATTTGATTGGCTACTGAGTCCGGTAGTAGTTTAATTATGTCCATCTGGCAATCTTCGGTGTGTTGGGGTACTAGTTTTTCAGATACAAGTAAAACAGGCTTATGAGTATGGCCAAAATGGCAGCTACGCGCAGGTTGGCTTTTCTCTTTTCTCGTCTTAAACGGCTGCGATACAATGTTTGGTATCCGAGTCTAATGTTTTCGGCATGCCTTTCTCCGTATTCTTCGTCCAGCCTTTTGTTCATCTCCACCGCTTTGCGCGTAGCTTGCACTTGCTGCTGGAGCGCTTCTTTGCGGGCATCGTAATACTTTGGCTGATATTGAAACCTTCTGGGCTTTTTCGTTCTGAATAAACTGAAACCTATTGCCATATGATATTATAATGTATGGCAAAAGTAATTTTTTTTTACAACTATGGCAATAGGGGTAAAATACAGATCATAAATCAATGAAAAGCAGATGAAACAGATTGTATGGATCTTTTTGTAATGGAATACAGATCGGACGGATTGAGCAGATTAATGCGGATCTTAAAAATCAGTAACATTCGTTTGATCTGTCCGATCAGTGTTCTTTAAAAACAAGAGCTTTTGGTGTTCTATAAATTATCTCTGCCTATGTAGTTTGCGGTAGCCAAGAAAATGCGGTTGTAATGATGGTTTTCTGTTTGGTTTTTTTTGTCTTCCAACTGCCATATAGTCTTCCACCCAGCCTTACAGCCAGATAGTAAATGGTTGCATGCATGAATCCTGCTCTTTTCAGATTTATTTTGAACAAAACATCTGCTTCTTTCCTGCTTATATCTATTTCTCCTCTCATTTGGTACAACGCGTCGTGAAATAATGAAGCGTAGTAAGTAATCTGTTTTCTTGTTTCATAGTCGAAACGACCATCGGGTGTACCAAATATCAGATCCATAAAATTGAATTTTGGCGAACATCCGTCCCATGCATAGCCTTTGCTATGCGTTCCTTTTACGGTTATTTTTCCGTCGTCGGTTATGCGCACCCATTCTGTGTCGCAGGCTCGACCGGTTAAGTTGGTATCTATGGTTACATCTTCAGTATGTACGTATTTGTAAACTTTTTTTGGGGTTGAACTGGATCTTGCCATGGGATAAATTGTCTAAAGTGGTTACACGTTCAGGCAAACAAACAATAAGTTTGCCAAATATAGGAGCGAATCGTGATGGATGTTTTATGGGAGGGAACTTAGCTTTGTATCACAAATAAACAATATTTTTTTGAGAATTGCAATTCTGTTCCATGTTAAGCTGTATAATGTTGCCTGGACTAAATGCATACTTCTTGTTTTTCAGAAGCTATATGAATGGCATCAGGATTTTGGTAGTATCTCTTATTTAATTTGTGTGCATGAGTTAATGATTCCGCAAAAGCGATTAGTTTTGTGACATGTTTTGATGTAATCTAATTAATGATGTTTAATAGAATAAAAGTATTGCTTGAAGTTTTTTGGGTTAATATACAATCACCCGTTTAACAATAAGAATAAGCTCAATGCGGTAATGAGGTTTGTAAAATGGCAGCTCTTTAGCCGTGTGTATCCCTTTCCTCTGGTATATCTTTTTAAAGAGAATTCCAAACTTTTGGTTAAAAATGGATTGACGGTTGCCACCGGAAATTTATATTGCGGGCTTATGGAGTATGATGTAATGGGCTTTCTGTTGCATTTCTTGCGCCCCGTTGATGTGTTTGTGGGCGCCAATATTGGATCTTATTCTGTGTTGGCATCGGGTAAGATCAAAGCTTTGAGCATAGCCATTGAGCCTATTCCCAATACCTTTAAACAATTGTCGGAAAATATTTCTCTGAATGATATTCACGATAAAGTAATCATGATGAATATAGGCGTGGGTGGCAAAGAGGGGAAACTGATGTTTACAAACTCCTTGTATGCGGAAAATCGCATAGCACTTCCTACCGAAAGCAACACTATTGAGATTGAAGTGAGTACACTCGATTCGCTTGTAGGCATATTGAATGCCTTGCTTGTTGAAGATTGATGTAGAAGGGTTCGAAACTGAGGTTATACATGGTGCAGGCACCTTATTGCATAACCAATATCTTAAAGCCATTCTGATAGAAATGAACGGATTGGCACCCAGATATGGCTATGATGAGAATTTGGTGCACGAAAAGATTGTTCAATATGGTTTTACTCCACATACTTACGATTTCGATACCTGAAATTTAATTGAAACCAAAACATATACCAGCCCCAATACGATATACGTAAGGGATAAAGATTTTGTATTGAAAAGGCTAGCAAGCGCATGTAAAGTGAAAATAGGAAGCAACAAACAAGAAATCTGAGCAAATTGAGTGTTTATAGTATTATGAATGGTTTGTGACCATAAATTGTTGTAGGCCAAATATTTTCTATTAGGGCATCAGTGTATAATTTTTAGTTAGGGGTCGCACCTCAAACATTATAATTGTTGTACCACATACAATAATTGGCTCAACGGGTTCTGCTACTTCACATTCATTTTTTATCAACTGCTTAATATTAAACGTGGAGTATGGCGTTGTCTATTTTTATATATATTTGGGGCATTGGTAATACATAGATGTTATGAAATTTTATTCCACCAAAAATCTGACTTTACTTCTGACTTTTGCACTTACAGTATATATGCTCCTTGTTGGCATATTTGTATATTTTGTTTTTGGAGAAGAGTATGAGATATATGGATTTGTATTCGCTGCCATAGCATTTGCTGTCATGGCATTTTTCACCATTCAGTATTTCCTGAATAAGTTTATAGTAAAGCGCATAGAACCCATATACCAAACGGTGAATGCCATAAAAATACCCAAAAATATACTATTTGAGCGAATCGACGATGTCGACATCATCAGTGAGCTAAACCACGAAGTACTATTTTGGGCACGCGCCAAAACTGCCGAGATAAGCCAATTAAAAGCGAATGAACAATTTCGTAAAGAGTTTTTGGGCAATGTGGCACATGAACTCAAAACTCCGGTTTTCAATATACAAGGTTATGTGCTTACTCTGCTCGATGGTGGGCTTGAAGACGATGAAATAAACCGCAAATACCTGAAGCGTACAGCCAAAAACGTGAAACGTATGATTTCTATTTTGCGCGACCTCGATACCATCACCCGCTTAGAGTCGGGCTTGGTGCGGCTCAATCGCACTGATTTCAATATCATCCAGATGCTCGAAGAGGTAATAGACGCCAATGAAATGCGCTCTGCCAAGTATGGTGTAAAAATCAGTTTCAGTGGTGCTATTATGACATATGTGAATGTACACGCAGATAAAGATAAAATATTCGAGTTATTTAATAATCTGGTGGTAAACTCGCTGAAGTATGGTAAGCCGGGCGGTACTACTTCTTTGTCGGTTAGCCAGGCGGGCGACAAAGTGTTGGTTTCCGTAGAAGATAATGGCATTGGCATTTCTGAAGACGATTTGCCACACATCTTCGAACGTTTTTACAGGGCAGACAAGAGCCGTTCACGGGAGCGAGGCGGCAGTGGATTGGGCCTGGCCATTGTAAAACATATCATAGAGGCACACGAAGAGACTATAAAAGTAAAAAGTAAACTGGGTGTAGGTACGGTATTTACGGTGAGCCTTGCTAATAAGAGATAACAACGATATATTTTATTATACTTATGGATACCTTTCTGTGGTTTGTTGTAGGAATGGCTGTAGGAGCTGCCATTGTGTGGTTTGTTGCGCAGAATGCCATGCATACCAAAATTGCCGATGCCACCGGGCAAGCCAATCAAATGGCTACTGCTGAGCGCGAAGCCCGCATGATAACTGAGGCCCGGCTTGCCGCTCTGCAAACCTCTTTTGGAGAGAATGACAAGCGCCTGAAAGACAGTTTCGAGGCTTTGGCTGCCAATACTTTGCAAAACAACGCATCTATGTTTCTGAAACTGGCCGATGAGGTGATGCAAAAAAATATTGTGCAAACCAAATCTACCATAGAAGCGGGCAAAGAAGCCATTCAGCAAATGCTTACGCCTGTAAAATCTGCCTTAGAAAAACAAGAGAAGCTCATGCAACAAGTAGGCGAGCGTCACGAAAGCCTGTTTGCACATATGCGTTCAGGTATTGAGTTGCTCGACTCTAACCAGCGCAAACTCGAAAAAGAAACCCAATCTTTGGCTTCCGCCCTCAAAGCACCACAAGTGCGCGGCAAGTGGGGCGAAATTGGCCTACGCCGCATTGTAGAGTTTTCCGGCCTCAACAATTATGCTGATTTCAATGAGCAAGTAAGCAATACAAGCGACGATAAACTGGTGCGCCCCGATATGGTGATACATATGCCGGGAGGTAAAAAGATTCTTATCGACTCAAAAGTCCCACTAAATGCTTATCTGCAAGCTTTTGAAACGGAAGACCCCGAGCAGCGAATCCAATGGCTCGATAAGCATTCGCGTGCCATTCAGACTCATATTCAAAACCTGAGCAACAAAAAGTACTGGGCTCAATTCGACGATACGGTCGATTTTGTGGTATTGTACTTGGCTGTAGAGCCCGCACTGAGTGCAGCCATGATGGTGCAACCCTCCCTGTTGGTAGATGCTCTGGCCAAACGCATAGTCATAGCCACTCCGGCCACACTCATAGCCATGCTCCAAACCATTGCCTTTAGCTGGAAACAGCACGAAGCTACCGAAAATGCAATGGTCATTCTGAAAACTGCTCACGAGTTGTATGAGCGGGTTTCGGTTTTTGCTCAACACTATCAAAAAACAGCTTCCTCTATTACGCAACTCACCCGAACTTTCAACCAGTCTGTGGGTTCGTGGGAAAGCAGGGTTATGCCTTCGCTTCGCAAATTGGGCAATCTGGGTATTGGTGGCAGCACCATTATTCCCAATATAGACAAACTGGATAATAATACTGAAAGCGATGAATAACAGCCGCTTCAAAAATATTGTGCATGCTCACATTTTTTGTTAATTTCGCCCATTATTTTATTATATGTCATCTAACTACGCACCTATAGCTATTTTTGTATACAATCGCCCCGACCATACAAAAAGGCTAATCGAATCGCTTCTCAAAAATCCGGAAGCTGCCAACAGCGAATTGTTTATATTCTCCGATGGACCTAAGTCAGAGGCCGATGTTCCTGCCATAGCCTTGCTGCGCGAATACCTGAAAACCATAGGCGGTTTTGCACGCATAGAGATTCAGGAAAACAAACGCAACATTGGCCTAGCATATTCTATAATGGGGGGTGTTGATCTGGTATTCACCCTGTTTGAGCAAATCATAGTACTCGAAGACGATCTAGAGGTGAGCCCCTATTTCTTAGATTATATGAACCGTGCTCTTCAAATGTTTGCCGATAACGACAAGGTTTTCAGTATTTCCGGTTATAGTGCTCCCATTCATATTCCCGAAAATTATAAGCACAATATTTTTACTTTTCACCGCATCAATTCGTGGGGGTGGGCTACCTGGCGCGACCGCTGGAAATCTGTTGACTGGCTTGTAAAGGATTTTCCTTCCTTTATTCGCAACAAAAATTTCCGATCTCTGTTCAATCAGGTTGGAAAGGATGTAACGGTGATGCTCATGAAACAGCAGCGCGAAAAGATAGACTCATGGGCTATACGTTTCAACTTTGCTGCGTTCAAGCAGCAAAAGCTAACAGTGTACCCTGTAAAATCGCTGGTACAGAACAATGGCGCCGATGGTACAGGACAGAATGTAGAAGGTACCAACAAATACCTTGCATATATGACCGATGCGCCCATAGTCTTTACCAAACTTGTTCCCCCCGACCACCGTATAGTGCGCCGATACCGCAAGTTTTTTAACCCAAGCGTGGTGCGTCAGCTTATCAATTACTTCAAAATTCAAATTTATCTTCTTGCCAAATGAATCTTTCAGAGAACCGACTTGTAAATATCATGCTCAGGTTTCCGCGCATGATTCGCAAACGTGATTTCTATACGCCTTATCAGGTGCACTATCCGCTCAAAACACTGGGCAACAAAGACGCTGCCTGGACTGTGATACCTAAACTGATGCCTGCCAAACCTATCGTTTATTCAGTAGGAGTTGGGCTCGATATATCGTTTGATTTGGAAATGATCGAAGAGTTTGATGCGCAGGTTTTTGCTTTTGATCCTACTCCAAAGTCTATCAACTGGCTGGCTACACAGCCATTGCCCGATACTTTTACTTTTCATCCGCTTGCCCTGGCCCATTACAATGGCGAGGCTGAGTTCTTTCCGCCCGAAAACCCTGAACATGTTTCTGCTACGCTGCTCAACCGCATGGCTACTGCATCGCAGAGCTATACTGTGCAGGTGCGCACTTTGCAGTCTCTTATGCAAATGCTCGGACATAAGCATATAGATGTGCTCAAACTGGATATTGAAGGTGCGGAGTATTTGTGGCTCGATAATATAGGTGAATCATTGCCTGCTTCGTTCTTGCTCATTGAGTTTCACCATCGCTTTGCAGACATGGGGCTGCACAAAACCAAACAGGCCGTAAACAAAATTCAATCTTTGGGCTACAAACTGGCCTTCGTGTCGGCCATAGGCGAGGAATATACTTTTGTGAAGGTGTAGGAAATGAAAATTTTAATCGTAAACCAAAGCGATAATAGTGGGGGAGCAGCGGTGGCTGCCATGCGCATGGCTTTGGCCATGCAGGGGGCAGGAGCTGAGGTGCGTATGCTTGTACACATGCAAAACACATCGCATGATTTCGTTTCTACCCCATACAAGTCTGCGTTTTACAAGCATCATGCATTTTTCAATTTTGCGCTGGAGCGTTTCCACTTTTTATTTCATGAAAAAAATAAAGATGTGCGCTTTGCCTTTTCATCAGCCATTACAGGTCACGATATTACCTCGCACCCCTATTTTGTATGGGCCGATGTGGTGCATCTGCATTGGACCAACTTCGGGCTGCTATCTCTTGGCAATCTGAGTAAAGTATTTGAGAGTGGAAAAAAAGTAGTCTGGACCATGCACGATATTAGATACATGCGGCGATTGTCTGTACTTGAAGCGTCCTGCAAAACACGATTTGTCGGCACGCCTGCTGCAACGCAAAATCCGCATCATTGCTGGCAAAAAGGTCGCCTTTGTTACACCTAGCAACTGGCTCAGGCAAGTAGCTCTCTCTTCTTCAGTTCTTCGCAACGAGCAAGTGAACCATATTCACAATACACTCGATATGGAGTTTTTTACTCCGGGTGATAAATCTGTGGCACGCGCCAATCTTGGCATTCAATCGCAGAAAAAACTCATCCTCTTTGGAGCCATGTCGGTGAAGGATAAGCGCAAAGGCTTCGAATATCTGCACGAAGCGCTGTTGAAGCTTTCTACTCAATTTCCTGAATCGGTGGATGAATATGCATTGCTTGTTTTTGGTAAAAGCAATCCGGAGATGTTTGCTCAGATACCTTATGAAATCATAAACCTTACATACCTGAGTACTCCCGACAAAATACGCGATGCATACCGCAGTGCCGATGTTTTTGTAATCCCATCGGTAGAAGACAACTTGCCCAATACCATTGTGGAGGCGCATGCCTGCGGTATTCCGGTAGTGGGTTTCAGACTGGCAGGTGTAGAGGAAATGATAGTGCATCAATCTACCGGATTTCTGGCCGATGGCCTTAGAGCCAAAAGCCTGGCCGATGGCATACATTGGGTATTGTCTGAGGCCGATGGCCGTGCCTTGCAGCTAAATGCCCGCCAATATGCCGAGCAAACTTACCATCCATCGGTCGTAGTTCCACGCCTGTTGAATTTATACCAGTCTCTTCTATAATTTTTTTCAGACAATTATGCACCAACCTACTTTAAGCATTGTCACTATCTCCTTCAATGCAGCTTCATACATAAGGCCTACTATCGAAAGTGTGATTGGTCAGAGCTATCCGGCCGTTGAATACATCATAGTGGACGGAAAATCTACCGATGCTACCATGGACATTGTGCATGAATACACGCAGCAAATCAGCAAAATAGTAAGCGAAACAGACAAGGGCATATACGATGCCATGAACAAAGGTCTGGCATTGGCCACAGGGCAGTATATTTTGTACATGAATGCCGGCGACAGATTTGCACACAGTGGAGTATTGGAGCAGATTTTTATGCACCTGAAGCCTGCTGATGTGTATTATGGCGATACCGAAATCATAGATGAGCAATGGAACGTGACAGGCTTGCGGCGCTTACGTCCTCCTAAGGAACTCACCTGGCAAAGTTTTGGTATGGGAATGTTGGTGAGCCACCAGTCGTTCATAGCACGCCGTGAGCTTTGCCCGCATTTCGATGTGCAATACAGGTATTCTGCAGATTTCGATTGGTGCATACACATACTGCGCAATGTGAGGCATATAAGCAATACTGGAATGGTCATATCCCAGTTCATGCAAGGTGGCACTACCAGCAAAACTCGTCTGCGTGGCTTGCGCGAAAGGTGGCGAATCATGGTCAAACATTACGGATTGTCGGAAACTTTTATCAATCACCTCAAAATTGCGGCTCGCCTTATCTCGCATACCTTACAGAATAGGTCAGCCAAATAGTGCTTTTGTTAAGGCATAAAAAAAAACTTCCCGAAGTTGAACCTTACGGGAAGTGTATAGTAACAGAATTATATGGGGAATTGATTTACACGTTTATCACTGTATTCCAGTTGTATTTATCCTCTATTTCA
>JAIFMY010000076.1 GCA_020048155.1 Bacteroidota bacterium | reverse complement strand
GAATGAAAGAATGGTTTGAAAATACACGTGCTTCTGTTATACATTGGTCTCATTCCAAATCTTCCAATTGGGCAATTTTTCTGTGTGCGTTGTTAGATGCTTGTTGTTTGCCGCTGCCTACCCCCATGTTTTTTATTTCGTTGGTATTGCTGAATAAAGCCAATGCATATAAGTATGTGATATACGGCTCTTTCGGTGCTTTGGCAGGCGCAATCATTGGCTATGCTATAGGATATTTTGCTTGGTTAAATTCGAATGGCGAATTCACCAAATTGGCACAGTTTGTTTTTGAATATGTTCCCGGATTCACGGTAGAATCCTATTCATTAATAAAATATGAGTTCAATAAATGGAATTTCTGGATATTAACTGTGGCATCGTTTTTACCCATTCCGTACAAAATTTTCTCCATATCGTCGGGTGTATTTCACATCAATTTTATAGCGTTTTCAGTGGCAACAATTGTAAGCAAAATGATTACATTTTACTTATTGGCTTTCCTGACACTCAAAATTGGAGAAAAGATAAAAACACTCATTTCAGTCAATTTGAAACCACTTGCTGTAGTTGCTGTTACTGCTGCCGTAATAGGTATTGTTGTGCTTAGAATTTTGTAAAAATTGTGTGTATTTTATTAGTTGCACCACCTAGCTGGAGAATTAGTCTGTGAGTGTTTTTATTCGTATCGCATCAGAAAATCGCGTACATGCATATGCAGAATGCCGTCTATCTGCTCGGGTGCGTACTCATCCAGCGAAACAACGATTTTCGGAAAATTATCTTGTATGGCTGAAAGGTTTCCAAATTCACGCTCTATCACTTTTTCATCCGAAAGCAAATAACAAACTTGAATGTATAGTTTTTTACCATTTCGGATGCACACAAAATCCACTTCTCTGTCGCCTAGTACACCAACGTGCACTTCGTATCCCCAAACCAGCAAATGATGGTAAACTGCATTTTCGAGTACCTGATTTATCTGAAAATTGGATAAACTTGAAACGGCATTTTTCAGCCCTATGTCTTCGAAATAATACTTTTCATTTACCTCAAATACCTTTTTCCCCGAAATATCGCTGCGGTATACTTTAAAAACCAGAAATGCATTCTGAAGATATTGCAAATAATCTATCACTATTTGTGGCGACATCTTCAGGTTTTGTGACTTCAGAAAATCACTTATTTTTTTTGCAGAAATTAAGTTTCCGGTATTCGAAGCCAGATATTTTACCAAATTTTCAAGAAATAAATGATTGCGTATGCTATACCTTGCTATGATGTCTTTGTAAATAATGGTAGAAAAAATATTTTTAAGGTATTCATAAACAACCTCATAGTCAGGTTTCAGATTCATCAAATAGGGTAAACCCCCTATTTTTAGGTAGTAGTCCAGGCTGGTTTTGTTGTTTTCTAAGGCATGAAATGTCAGGAATTCGGGATAAGTAAGGCTGTATACCTTTATTTCGATGTAACGTCCACTCAGTGCGGTAGCCAATTCACCCGACAACAGATTGGCATTGCTGCCTGTGCAATATATATCTGTATTGGGTTGTGAATACAAATGGCGCAGCGCTTTTTCAAACTCTGCTATATCCTGTATTTCATCTATGAAAATATAATTTTGTTTATCTGCCATGCTATGTTCAGCGCAATAGCTAACCAGGTCTGCGTAATTGTTTATTTTATCAAACTCAAACTTCTCTTTATCAATAAAAATGATATGAGCATTTTTGTTTCTGCTTTTCACAAAATCTATCAGTTGCAGCAACAGATAGCTTTTGCCTACCCGGCGCTGGCCTGTAATTACCTTTATGATGTTTTTATCAATAAATGGCTCTACCTTGTCTATATATCTGTTTCGTTCGATGTATTTCGGTTTCATAGCTTGCGTATAAGGTTCAATTCAAACATTTCATTCATACATGAAACTTTTACAAATATACTTAAAAGTTTCATGTATACACGTAACTTTTACACTTTTTACTATTAGTTTCATGTATAGCTGAAACTTTTTACGTAATGAAAATTGATAACAAACAGATGTTCAACATCCCGAAAGCTTCATAAACTTTCGAAAAGTTAAAGATTTTTGTAAACGTATTGGGTAATCGATAATTTGATTCCTATAAATTACATGAGAACAGGTTTAATGCGCCCAATAGAGCAATTGAATAAAATTAATTCATTATGTCAAATTCTGCACTACACTTTATGTTTTTGAACTAATTATAAATATTAACACAATTTTAACATAATCGATTTTTTTTTTTTTAAACACTACCTAAATTGTATACGATTTTTAACTAAAACTTAAATTTTATGAAAACCAAAATTTTATTTTATGTATTTTTTATTGGGTTGCTTGGAGTTTATTCATGTGAAAAAACAACTGAAAGTGACAATACTTCTATCATTTTAAAAAATTTATCAAATGAAGAAGTATCGAAACTTAGATCGGTTATAGAAGAAACGAATCAAAATACACCTATCGAGAAAATTTTAGATATCACAAACGATAATGGTATTTTCGTTGTAAATTATTTAACCAAAACCGGTGTGAAACAAAATATTGGTTTTACAGAATTAATTGACGACAACAATAAACTTATTTCCGGACCATACTACACTATTAGTTGCACTGGAAATTGCGGTGGTGTAAACTGTGGATTAGAAGGTAATGGCCAATTTTATCAGTGTTCATGTAACAATTGCAAATTAGTTTATCAAAGCATTAGTGAAAAATTTGAATTTGATCTTGGGAAATTTGCTAATGAAAGTTATTCAGGTACCTTTAAAAAATCACCAGATGAAGTCACTATAACTAAAATGTCTTATGAAAAGTATGATAAAGCCAACATTTTAACAGTCTACTACACTGATAGTATGGGAAATGAGTCTACTTATATGGTTGTAACCGCATATCAATATGGCAATAATGATAACTCAAATCTAAAAAGCACGAATCAAACAACAAAAAAATTCATAGTAGATTGTACAGGGTCATGCGATTGTAGAGAAAGATTCATACCAGCGACAGGTGCAATTGAATGTACATGTGACGATTGTACAATGGTAGTAACTGAAATTTAGTTTTTGTATTTATTAGACTACTTTTTAGTTTAAATAATTGGATTTATAAAAACATTACCATAAATAGACGTATTTCAACATCCCGAAAGCTTCATAAACTTTCGAAAAGTTTCTTTTCTTGAAATCCTTTTAAAATTTCCCTAAGGCAACATAAAAAGCACACCCACACTCAAGCCATTGTCTATCAGGTGATTTTCGGCCTTTTCTACTCCTAATGAAATGATGGAATGATACCGGAAATCGGCCAGGGTAAAGATACGGATGCTTTGGGTAATGCCAATATTCACTCCAATACCTCCCTGCAAGCCTAGCCCCGTTTGGTTGCCAATGGGACTATTGCCGGCTACCTCTACACTCATAAGCGGGCCACCATGCAGGTGGCATATTTTCCAGAAATTGACTCCCATCAATACCGGCAAGGAAATCAGGTGCAAATCGGTTTCGTAAGAGAGTGCAGGCGTCCCGGGAGGCACGTTGGGCGCCACCTCTATTACATGGTAGCTATATTGAACGCCAAGCTGCACATCGTAACGGGAAGTCAAATCCTTTTTATATATCAAATCTATGCGCTCCATTCCCGCTCCGTAGTATCCGGGGGCGCCATCTTTTGCAGGCTGCATTACATTGTTTTTACTCCTGCTTAAGTATGCTACTCCAATGTAAGAATTTTCCTGAGCAAGCACAATCCCGCTGCTATACACAATGGCACAAATAAGAAACAATATCAGTTTTTTCATCACTACAAAATTAACAGTTTAAGGTAGAATGAAACACCCATGTTGCTGATTTGGCTATTTCGTAGTTTGCATTTTCAGTACAAGTAGGTTTCATTACTATGTATTTTTCACATTTCGTTACCAAAATTAGAAAACACAAACTGGTTTTCATGTTGCGAAAATAAGTAGCTTTGCCGAGTTTTTCGCATAAAAAAATGAATAAGGAATTAATCAAGAAAGTATTAAAAATCGCTGTCTTTTTTTTAACCGGCGTGGTTTTGTTTTGGATAGCCTACAAAGATGTGGATATGAATCGGATAATCAGCTCCATAAAAGATGCCAACCTGTGGTGGTTTGGTGTGGGGGTGATACTGAGTCTGGCAAGCCATTTGTCGCGTGCAGTGCGTTGGAATATCATGATTCAGCCCCTTGGTCACAATCCGCGTCTGGCAAATACCTTCATGGCTGTGATGATCATGTATCTGGCCAATCTGGCCTTGCCGCGTCTGGGCGAAATATCGCGGGTGGGTATCATGACTAAATACGAGAAAGTACCTTTCACCAAACTCCTTGGAACGGTGGTACTTGAGCGTGTTGTAGACATGGTCATGCTGCTGTTGACCATTGTTCTGGTAGTACTTCTTGAGTATGAAACCATTATCAATTTTCTGATTCAAAATACAGGTTCGCGCCTCGATACACTCATGCATTACTGGTGGGTGATACTGCTGGCAGGAATACTGGGGCTGGCTATGTTTTTAGCAGTTTGGTACGGAATGCGTAAATACACACATATTTCGTTGGTATCTAAGCTAGAAGGTATACGCAGAAATTTTTCGGAAGGCATAAAAACCATTCTGACCATGCAAAACAAAGGCTGGTTTATTTTTCATTCTTTCCTTATATTTTTCCTGTATTTTTTCACCCTATACGTAACATTCCAGGCATTTGAGTTTACCTCGCACCTGAGTATGGGAGCGGCACTCACGGTATTCACCATGTCGAGCTTGGGCATGGTAGCACCTGCGCCCGGTGGCATAGGTGCGTGGCACTTTATGGCCTATTCGGCACTGGCACTGTATGGTGTAGCCATAGACCCATATGGCGCTGCCTTTGCTTTTGCTGCACATGGTGCCATGACGCTGTTGCTCATTGTTTCGGGAGCGCTCTCGCTCATGATACTGCCTGTGTACAACAAAGCATGATGTGGCCAATGAATACCCTATAACTTGCAAAAAAAGAGGCTCATACAAACCGGGAAACTCAGCTTGCAGTTTATTCTGCTAATTGCGGGATATTTTCTACTATTCCACCATTTTACACAAAATAGCAATTGGCAGCAAATACGTTTGCACCTGCATGCCTTGTCGGAAAATGCCAACTGGTATCTTCTGGCTTTAGTCTGCTTGCTTATGCCATTCAATTGGATCACCGAAACATGGCGCTGGAAGCTTATCCTGCACAGCCTTCCCCTGAAATTGCCTTATAGCAAGTATCTGGGTGGCGTACTTACGGGGCTTAGCTCAGGTACTTTTACTCCCAACCGCATAGGCGAAATGCCCGGCAGGCTTTGGGCTATTCCGCAGGGGCACCGAACAAAGGCGCTGGTGCTTACGAGTGTGTATTCTTCTTTGCAACTAATAGTATCCTTGTTGGTGGGTGGATTGAGTCTGATGTGGCTTGCTCCCCGGTTTTCGGCGAATCTGCATACACATGGCTACGGGTGGATGTTGGCTGGCATGGGCAGTGTGTTGCTTTCTGTGCTCATTTTCATTTTGCTGTATCATTCTCAAAAAATTTCTTTCATTAAAAAATATTTACCGGCGTTTATCCTGACTCGAATTTCGAGCTTGGAAATGCACGAGCCGGGTACTTTGTACAAAATTCTGCTCATCACCCTGCTCCGGTATCTGATATATGCCAGCCAGTATGTGCTCATCATCATTGCCTTGTCGCCTGCCTCGGCAGCTTGGGTGCTCTACCCTGCTGTGTTTGTATTGTTGCTGCTTATGAGCATTTCGCCCAGTATGTTTCTGATAGATATGGGCATACGGGGCTCGCTGAGTATTTTTGTGCTTTCGCAGTTTGGCATAGCAGATGTAGCCTCGGTACTCACAGTAAGCCTGGCTTGGTTCATCAATATTGTGATTCCGTCCCTGCCGGGGGTTTATTTGTTTGTGTCAAACCCAAGAAACAATCGTAAAAAATTGAGAATTGAGAATTGAGAATTGAGAATTGAGAATTGAGAATTGAGAATTTTTCGTAAAAAATTCGGGCATTCGTGGCGAACTTTTGATTTCGGATGTGCGATTTCGGATTTTCACGCTACAATGTCCTGCGGAGGATTGCAGGTGATGGTGGGAGCAAGTTATCATCTACCATCAGGCATCAACGCGAAACACCTCTCTAAAGGGAGCCCAATAAAGCATTTTTAATGGATAATTGATAATTCGCGATGCGGTTTAATTGGGCTTGATTTTTTCCTAGGGCGTTGCCCCAGGCTAATACTTATGCCCTTGCAGGGCAAATTTGTAAGATTTATTAGCGCTATTTATTATGAAAAAAGTAAAAGAAACAAAACAAAATATTTAATTTAGCAATTAGAAATGATGCGAATGAGATATACGTACACCTACACACCCGGCAACACCAACCACAAAGGCATTAAGCCTGCTGGGATATATACGACGCAGGCGGAGCCTACGCCGAACGGGGGAGTCTATTCTTTTAGTGGTGGAAGAGAGCAAATAGATCAATTTATACATGATTTAGGCTTAATGGACATTTTTAATGGTAAAAACCTTTGAAGCATTTGTAATATCTGGAATTGAGGCAAATCAAAGGCTATGAATAAAAAATATTCTTTTATTGCTATTAAGGATTTGCCCAGTATTAAGTAGTTTGTTGATGGGTTTTTAAGAAATAGTGTTCTCCAAATACCAATAGATTGCAAAAATGAAATCAGTCCATTGAATGATATTTGTTAAACATCAGCATTATACCGCTTATTCAGATTTTACAAAGCATATAAGTCTAGATTTATGATAACCAAAGAAGTGAAAATAAAAACCATTAAAAATGTCCATTAGACAACACCCTCTCTCAAAAACCATTAATTTTGTCCATTACTCCATGATTTATGAAAACACAATTTATAAATACTAGCCATGAAAGTACTTAATATCATTATTTTATTCTATTATGTTTTAATCAGTAAAGCAAAAAATGCCAGATTAAATCTAGCAATATATTTTGCATCCTTTCCCTTAGGTGTAATTTTACTACATTCAATTTTATATTTAATTAACCTTATTTCTAAGGAGTTAACTAATTTGGCCTTATTCGGTATTCTCACATTTTCATCATTCTTTTTCATGGATAGAACATTGAATATTCTTTATAAAAACAAAGAAAATTATATAGAATCTATATATAATACTTATTTTAAGAGTGTATTCCTACGGCTATTATTGGTTTTACTTGGTATATTGCTGTATATAATAGCCTTTGTTCTTTTTATTGTATCATTTAGATTGGTATAATACTGATTATCAGGTTCTATAGCATGTCAAATTTCAAAGCATTGAAATGATGCCAATAAACCATAACTATGCCCCTAGATCCAGCAGCCACAATGGCAGCAAACAAACTGGGATATATACGACGCAGGCGGAGCTACGCAGAACGAGGGGGATGCTTACCAACCTGTGCAAGTATGCGCCTTAGGTTTTTTAATTCTATCCTGTTCAATTTTAGCTCTTCCAGTGTAACTCTGCCAACAGAGGTAATTCCAATTATCTCCTGAACATCTTCCGACCACTTAAAATGTTCATCCCAATTTTCTGAGCGTGGATTAAACAATTGAGCTGATTCGCCAGTCAAATCATCAACTCCTTCTGTTTTATTGTATTTATAATTGTTACAACCTTGGCAAGAAAGTGCGAGATTGCTCTCATCGGTTGGCCCATTTTTACTTTTAGGAATGATATGTTCAATTACAAATGGCTGAGGCGATATATTTGCGGGACTTTTACAATATTCGCAAAGCCCGCCAGCTCTTTGTAAAATCCATTCTTTGAGTTTGCTAAGCGACATATACCTTTGGCTTAAGTTGCAACTGTTCTATCAATGCATCAAGGCTTTGGTTGCGAAGCGAAGCTAGTTCGACCAGGTATTCCAACCTTTTCACCCCCATACTTTCCATGAAAGGGGTTATATCTAACAACTCTTGATATTCTGCTTCTGTGATTTGAGTTTTCCTCATCAGATGTATCAGGTGATTATATCTTTTGGCAATAACGGCAGGTGCACCCATGTTTATTTTTTTCAACAATTCCGTCTCTTTGTCAGAAAGCACATTGGGCATCTTTTTGCGTCTTATGGAAGTAATTTCTTGCATAAGTTGGTCTAGCTCATCTATATTGAGCAAGGCAATAGATTGATATATAGAGTTAAGCTGAGTCGATTGTGGGTTTATATTCATGACTTCTGCTTTATTAATTAATTACTATATGCAAATTTAATAAAATTTCTTTAAAGTTTTTTTTAATAGCTATATTAAACCCCGGCATTGCCTTATTTTCCGCACCCGGGGCAATACCTCGGTAGATAAAAATGTATATACCCAATGTGCCGCTCCGGCCGGAGCGAAAAAAAAACCATCACTAAACATATTGACAGATCACCGCTATGCGGTTTTAAAGGTTGGTGAATCTTGTTCTCCGTGCATTTCCATGCACGGCTACCAACAGATCACCGCTATGCGGTTTTCAAAAAAAGCAAATTCCTCAATTGTCTGCACGCTACAATGTCCTGCGGACGATTGCAGGTGCTATTGTTCCCGCATCGCGAAATTCTCAATTATCAATTATCCATTCTCAATTATTATATGTGTCCTTCGGACGATTGCAGGTGCTATTATTCCCGCATCGCGAAATTCTCAATTCTTAATTCTCAATTCTCAATTATAATATGTGTCCTGCGGACGATTGCAGGTGCTATTGTTCCCGCATCGCGAAATTCTCAATTATCAATCAATGTCGTTTAGTTAAGCAATGTATTAAAGTCGTTTGTAATTTATTGAATAAGATTTGTTTGGCTTTTTCTTTCGCTTAACATTTCT
>JAIFMY010000193.1 GCA_020048155.1 Bacteroidota bacterium | reverse complement strand
TGAATACTTTTCCGTCTGAAAGCAATATTTTATCTACCGATTTGCTGTTGGTAGTACCACCAATATAATAGGTGTCTGAAATTTCGTTTCGTGAAAGATTAAATTTAATGATGCCAAATGAGCAGGCCAGCCACAAATCGGTTTCTGTTTGTCCAATGTCGTTCACCGTTTTATACGTGATTTCGGGTTTACTTACTATATCTGAAATATTTGTAACTATTTCATTTCTATACAAATCTATATTTCCATTTTTGTAAACAATCACCAGTTGATCGGAAAACTTGTGATATAAAATACCTTGCACATCGAGATCTGTAAAACCTTGTACTTTACCAAGTTTAGCCAAATGATTGTTTTGTGAATTAAATGAAAATGCGCTGTGATTGGTACCTACATATACCATATTGCCATTGTAGCTGAGACATTTGGCGTATGAGTAAGGCAAATGATCGCGCCATTGCCCAAGGCTGATTTGTGAAATTACATTTTTTGCAAAAAATAGAAATAAAATAACAGTCAGGAGATACTGATATCTGATATGCTGATTAATTTTGTACCGCATTCTTTAGAAATTGAATTTTTAACAATTACAAATATGCATTATTATTTTATAACGGGAACCAGCAGAGGTATAGGTAAAGCACTGGTCGAAAAAATTCTTGATCGCAAAGATACTTATGTCTTCGGATATTCCCGTGGATGCAACCTTACACACGACAACTATTATCACTTCAACATAGATCTGAACAATGCCGAACATGTAAGTGAACTGACTTTTCCTCCGTTTATTGATGCCGAAAGCATTTCGCTGGTAAACAATTCGGGTGCGTTGGGCGATATTGGCCCTGTTGGGGCACTCATTGATAGCGGCATTGCCAATGCCTATCTGGTAAATGCGCTTGCACCATCTATACTTATGAATAAGTTTATCAGGTCGTACCAAGACGATAAAGTCCGCAAGGTGATACTCAATGTGAGCTCAGGCGCAGGCAGGCATGTCATAGAATCGTGGAGTGCATATTGCGCTGCAAAAGCGGCTTTAGATATGTTTAGCCAGGTGGCTGCTGCCGAGCAAAACGAATATTGGAAAAACAAGACACACATATTTTCCATAGCTCCGGGTGTGGTAGATACCCACATGCAGGATGAAATTAGGCTCACCGATAAAGAATATTTTCATGATGTGAACCGTTTTATAGAGATGAAAAACAATAATAAACTTTCGTCGGCCGAAGAAGTTGCAGATAAATTGCTGAAGGTGCTGGATACACCCGAAAAATTTGATGAGGTACTACTCGATGTACGAAATTTTTGAATACACATCTTAAAAAAGTGAATATTTAGTTAAAGGCCTTACTCTATTGTTATTTAATACAAAATTTAAGTTCAACATATTAGTAAACAAACAAAAAAAGACTGTTATTTGCACTGCGATACAAAAAAAGCAACTGCCCTTGCAACTTTTTTGAAAACATACCGTAAAAAGTAGAAAAACGCGAAATATAACTGCACGACATCATATGAGAAAAATACTTATAACCCTGTTAATGCTAATTTTACTGACCTTCGCTCCTCAATTGGCAGAAATAGCGCTGGCTGCACCACCACCACCACCACCTTTTCAACCAATACCTATCGATGGTGGACTTGGCCTTTTGCTGGCTGCCGGATTGGCATATGGTGCCCGAAAGTTGTATAAAAACGAAGAAGTTTAATCTGAATATTTTACCTGCATAACAGCCTGAGAGATCAGGCTTTTTTGTTTATATTGTGATTCGATTTTCTAATTGATAGGTTTGCATGAAAATTAATAAGAATATCCTCCAGTTTTTGATAAACGGAGCAGTACTTTTTGCGCTTTGGTCTTTGTTTTATGCTGTTTTCAGACATATGTCTTTTGTACATACTTTTTATGAATATGTAACGGAATCTTTCACACAGTTTTTGCTCGAAGCCTCTCGCCTGGTGCTCAATACGAGCGGCAATGAGGCGTATATTGTAAGCAAAGCAATATATATAGCAGACGCCGAGCGTGCAGTTTATCTTGACAGGGGATGCCTTGGGCGCAATCTCATGGGGCTCTTTGCAGGCTTGCTCATTGCTTTTCCGGGCAACTGGAAGCACAAATTGTGGTACATTCCTATGGGCATATCCATCATTATTATCATCAATATTATCCGTATTTCTGCTCTTACTTTTGTGTGGAAATGCTGCCCTGCATATGGCGAAATAAACCATGATTATATTTTTAAATATACCGTATATATTTTAACCTTTGTGTTGTGGTATTATTGGATTAAAAACTTTTTGCCACAAAACAAAAAGAAAATAAATGCTTGATTATGATATTAATTTGCGATTCGGGCACTAGTAAAGCAGATTGGGCTGTATTGGATGGAAACCAAGTGTACAAAACCTTTCAGACTGGCGGCATAAATGTACTTTATGAAGAAGAAGACTCTATGTTTCTGAAACTTTTTGAAGTTCAACGAAGTCTGGAAAAATTTGAGATAGACGAGATACATTTTTACGGTGCGGGAGCTATAAGCCCCAATGTAGGGGTGAAACTCGAAAGGGTACTTCATAAATTATTTTCTCCCGAATTTGTATTTGTAAATTCGGACTTGTTGGCGGCCGCCCGTGCGGGGCTCAATCAGCAAAAGGGCATAGTAGCCATCATAGGCACCGGAACCAATGCATGTGTATACAGCGGACGAAAAATTATAAAACAAATTAAACCGCTGGGTTTTGTGCTTGGCGACGAGGGTAGTGGTGCGTATTTGGGCAAAAAACTGCTCGTAGATTATCTACGCGATCAAATGCCCGACAACCTGACCAGCCTTTTTGAGTTGATGGCCGGTAGCACTGGGTCCGCATTGCACAATAAAATGATTCGCACCCCCTTGCCTGTAAAAGAATATGCACAGCTTGCTCAATTTGCAATTGAACATCAAAGCGACCCATACATTCAACAGAAACTGATTGAGAATTTTGAATTATTTTTCTCGGTTTTCATTCTTCCGCTTACAAAAGCCAATCCGAAACTTAAAGTCTCGTTTATTGGATCCTTTGCGGCTTCAAACCGCAGAATCATCGAGCATTTGGCTGCTACAAAATCTGTACAAATAGCTAATTTTGTGCAGTATCCGATTGAAGGACTGATTTCTTATCACCAGAAAAACCTGAGATAAACCACAAGCCCAGAAACATAATAAGCCCATTTACGAGCAACAACTCAAATCCGAATCTATAACCACCAAACAACCATTCGGAATTGTAGCTAAGTATCCAGGTAATCAAAGGTGAAGCAATGGCCAATATTGGAACCAGCCTGTCATACGGACGTAATTTTGTAAATAAGCCAAAGGCGAACAGACCAAGCAAAGGGCCGTATGTATAACCTGCTATTTTGAATACTGCGGTTATTACACTTTGTTCGTTTAATGCTTTGAAAACAAGAATGATAAGAAAAGAAAGTGTACTGAAGCCTATATGAACAATGGTTCTGTTTCTTCTATTTTTCTTGCTTTCTTCTTTTGGGTCAATTCCAAGAATATCGATTGAAAAGGAAGTGGTAAGCGATGTAAGAGCAGAGTCGGCGCTGGAATAGGCAGCAGCTATAACTCCTATCAGAAAGTAAACTGCGGCGAATGTACCCAGCTCATTGAAAGCCAGATACGGATACAACTGATCCGATTTCATTTGTTGTCCATTCATTTCGAAAAGTAGGGATCCGGCCTCGTTCCTGAAAAACTCGATTCCAATGTAATCTGCATACATATACAGCATAACGCCCAGGCTCATAAATAACAAGTTTACCGGAACCAGAGCAAGACTAAACCAAAACATATTTTTTTGAGCGTCTTTCAGGCTTTTGCATGTAAGGTTTTTCTGCATCATGTCCTGGTCGAGACCAGTCATGGCAATAGCAATGAATGCACCAGCCAGAAATTGTTTGTAAAAATTGGTAGGTGAATTGATATCCCACTCAAATACAGTTGAAAACTCATGTGCCCTTATAGCCGAAATAATGCTTGTACCTGCTGGAAGTATTCTGTCAGAAATAACATATATGGTGGCTATGACTGCGCCAATCATAAAAAATGTCTGGAATGAGTCTGTATAAATGACTGTTTTTACACCTCCTTTGTACGTATAAACATATATAAGGGCAATGGTAATAATTACATTGATGGCAAAAGGAATATTCAACGGATCGAACACGGCAAGCTGCAAAACCATGGCCACTAAAAATAAGCGTACTGAAGAGCCTATAGATCGTGAAACTATAAACAAAATGGAACCTGTACGGTAAGAGGATATTCCGAATCTGGTCTTGAGGTATTGGTATATGGAAGTAAGGTTGAGCCGGTAATAAAGTGGCAGCAATATGGTGGCTATTACAAAATACCCCAATAGGTAACCAATAATCATTTGGAAATAATTGAAATGTATATTCCCTACATCGCCCGGAACTGAAATGAAAGTTACTCCGGATATAGAAGTCCCAATCATTCCCCATGCTATCAGATACCAAGGCGATTTGCGGTTGGCATTGTAAAAAGACTCGGAATTTATCTTACGCGTAGTAAGATATGAAATGGCGATAAGCACAACAAAATAGATAAGGAGCAGCGATAAAGCCAAGTAAACATTCATAAATTTACATAATAAGATTTGGCGCAAATATGCACAATAGTTTTAGCATTTTACGACTGCCTGAGGTGAAATCATTGTTTTGCTGTGTGTATAAAAAAATCAATTAAATATTTCTGGATCTATGTTTGATTATTCGGTAGAATTGTTTTTACTTTGCACACCCGTTTCGAACGGATAATGGCTTCATGAAATTAAAGCAAAAAGTATAAATAATAATGGCAAACCATAAATCTTCAGAACGCAGAATCCGCCAGTCGCTGGCTCGCAAACTGCACAACAGATACCGCAACGTAACCATGCGTAATGCTGTAAAAGACCTTCGCAAAATGACTTCGAAAGTTGAAGCTCAGACTAAATTTGTTTCAGTGTCATCACTGCTCGACAAATTGGCTAGCAAAGGACTTATTCACAAGAATAAAGCTGCTAACTTGAAATCAAAGTTGGCTCGTCACATACAAAAGTTAGCTTAGTATTCAAGGCAAAGACTTTTGAAAGGTTTCTTCCGAAAGAAGAGACCTTTTTCAGTTTAATCTAAACCCAGTATGCAATGACCCAAAAAGCTTTGGTGGCAAAATCGACCGGTAGTTGGTATCAAATCATTGACGATGGCAAGTACATGGATGCGCGTATTCGTGGACGGCTTAGACTCAAGGGCCTGCGCACCACCAATCCGCTGGCCGTGGGCGATTGGGTAAATTACGAAATGGAAGCTGACGGGCAGGCGGTGATAACGGATGTTATTACCCGCAAAAATTATATCATCAGGCGGTCTACTAACTTGTCGCACGAGGCGCACATACTGGCTGCTAACCTCGATTTGGCCATACTCATAGTTACCATCGATTTTCCAACAACGGATTTTACTTTTGTCGACCGGTTTCTGGCTACAGCCAGTGCATACAATGTGCCGGCTATGTTGGTTTTCAATAAGATTGATTTGTTCGACCGGGAAGCGCTTGAATATCTTGCTGCTATAGAATATGTTTATAAATCTGTCGGATATGCTACACACCGTACTTCGATACTTACCCTCGATGGCATAGACTCGCTGCGTGAGATTCTGACAAACAAAACTACGCTCATAGCCGGAAACTCCGGTGTCGGAAAGTCGTCGCTCATCAATGCCATTCAACCCGGTATTGGATTGAAAACCGGACAGATATCGAGTGCACACCACAAAGGAAAACATACTACCACCTTTGCCGAAATGTTTGTGCTAGATGCCGGAGGATATATCATAGACACGCCTGGCATAAAAGCTTTTGGGCTGGTAGATATGAATCCGGAAGAAATTTCACATTATTTCATCGAAATATTCAGAGTTCAGCAAAATTGCCAGTATAGCAACTGTTCGCACACGCACGAAACCAAATGCGCAGTAAAAGATGCTGTAGAGAAAGGTGAAATTAGTGCCATGCGCTACAACTCGTATCTCAACATCCGATTCGATTCAAATTCAAAATACAGAGGCGATGCCTATTGAGTATTGTCTTACTTTTTTATAAAATTTATGGTAAAAAGCATTGAGCCTGCCGAATTTCTTGCATTGTCTGCTCTGCATCCTGTGGTAGATGTCCGTACGCCTGCCGAGTATGAGCTCGGATGCATACCCGGTGCTGTGAATGTGCCTCTTTTTACCAATGATGAACGTGCTCAGGTCGGAACTCTTTACAAAAAAAGCGGCAAAGATGATGCAGTTGAATTGGGGTTGAAGTTGGTTGGTCCTAAGCTAACCCAATTTTATGCTGCTGCCAAAAGCCTGCATAATACCGAAAAAATGCTTATGTATTGCTGGCGGGGTGGCATGCGCTCGGCGAGCATGGCATGGCTTTTCAATCTAAGCGGAGTACCTACTTATACTTGTGCCGGCGGATATAAGGCGTACAGAAATTATATACGAAATACGGTGCTCACCCAGCACCAAATTCGCATTCTGGGTGGAATGACCGGAAGCGGAAAGACCCTGGTGCTAAAAGCCCTGAAACAAATGGGCGAGCAGGTTGTAGATCTGGAAGGCATGGCGCACCACAAGGGATCTGCTTTTGGCGCTATTGGTGAATTGCCGCAGCCTACAAACGAGCATTTTGAGAATGAACTCGCGCGCCTGTGGATGCAATTCGACCCGAACCGCCATATTTGGCTCGAGGACGAGAGTATGTCGATAGGTGCAGTGTGGCTGCCCGATACTTTTTACAACCGTATGCGTACCGGTTTGGTTTACAATCTGGTAGTTCCTACCCATCAGCGCATTTCCAATTTGGTAGATATTTATGCCCATGCCAATGAGAATACACTTGAGTTGCTAGCCAAATCGTTCAAGAAAATTGGCAATCGCATTGGTTTAGATAATATGGCAGAGGCTCTTAGTTGCTTGGAAAAAAGGCAATTTGACCGGGCTGCCGAGATTGCCCTGAAATATTACGACAAAACTTACACCTATGGGCTCGATCAGCGGCAAGAGGGCACAGTGATTCGCTTCGAGGCTGAAGGCTCACCCGAGCAAATTGCCGAAAAATTGATTGCCTTCTCAAAAACACACCCCTGAGTTTTCTCTCTTAGTCTGCTCAATAAGTAAAAGTCAATGGTTTTATCTTGATTCAAAATCTTTTTAAAAAGATAAGAATTAAGTAAAACATTATTTGGGTTTATTTTACGTTTGCATGTGCACGTGTATGTATACTGAAAAAGAATACATAAATTGTGCAATTATATAAACAAGCTTAAAAACCCCATTGTTACATGATTGAGATAAGTGAATTGTATTATGAATATCCGGGTGTAAAAGCACTGAATAATGTGAGTGTGAAAATACCCAAAGGGACCATCACTGCGCTTGTGGGGCCCAATGGAAGTGGTAAAACCACCCTGCTTGAGTGCATGGCCGGATTGAAACGCTCTTACAAGGGGCAGGTTTTGGTATCGGGTATAGATATGCAAGAGAACCCGCGTGAAGCGCATAAATTGATTGGGCACCTGCCTGATGTTTTTGGATTGTACGAAAACCTGACAGTAGAGCAGTGTTTGCGCTATCAGGGCATGGCGCACAAATTGAGCAATAGCGTGATTGAACAGCGCATACCCGAAGTACTTGTATATTTGGATTTGGAACACAAAGCATCTGCATTTGCCCGTACCCTCTCCCGTGGTATGCGCCAGCGTCTGGCGATAGGGCAAACGCTCATGCATATGCCCCAGTGGCTCATTCTGGACGAACCTGCCAGCGGGCTAGATCCTGAAGCTCGTGTAGCGCTTTCCGATTTATTTATTACCCTCAAAAATAAGGGCATATCTCTTATTGTTTCGTCACATATTCTTGCTGAGCTCGACCAGTATGCCAACAACTTGCTCATCATACGCAAGGGAAAAATTGTAGAATCGAAAGCATTGTTTCATCAGGAGCAAAACAATGGTGTGATTACTATTTTGCTTTCGGCTCCGCATCCTTTGCTTCCGGCTTATTTTAGAGATACCTTCAGTGTAGAACTGAAATACATCAGCGAAACACATTTCGAACTCAGTACACAAGACGATACTATGCTTCGCAATCAGATGCTAGCCCAGCTCATCAATAAAGGAGTTCCTGTTGCCGATTTTTATTATCGCAAAACTACCCTGGTTGAGCAGTACCTCGATACTTTATAGTTTATACACATTAAAATAATGAAAATATGAATAGAAATCCGGAATGGATCCGAAATATATGGTCTGAGTTTTCTAATACCCGCGTGGTGATGATGCCAGCAGTTTTGGTTGGTATTTATTTTATTGTGGGACTTACAGCCAATACCTTAACCGATTTTTTTGAAAATGCATGGGGCTGGTCGCTTGCCATTGCCGGTCTTTTGCTGTTTTTCTGGGGGGCAAAAATAACCAGCGAGGCGGTAATAGCCGAAATGAACAATCGCACATGGTCGCAACAACGGCTATCGCAAATTACACCTTTGGAAATGACCATTGGCAAATTGTTTGGTTCATCGGTTTATCCTTGGTATGGCGCACTTATCAGTTTATCTGTGGCTTTGGTTTGTGTGTTCTTTTTGCCCGAACCATTTGTGAAATTGAGATTGATGGTTAATCTCATACTCATAGGTATTCTGACACAATCTCTTACACTCAATTTTAGTTTGATGGGGGTGAAGAAAAATCGCGACAATGAAAAGCTAAATAGTGGTTTTTATTACATTTTTACTATCATTATTGGCATGTTTTTCTTTTCGGTTGGTGCCAATGTAATGGATCACTTTATACACTTGTATTTTTTACAGTGTGGAGTGTAGTGGGGGCTTACCAGAATATGCGTACTGAGTTGCAATACACCAATGGAACAACATTGTGGTACTTGTTTCTGGGTACAACTATGGTTTATTTGGCTGGCGTAACTGTAGGCCTGAACGAAAAGCCAGACGAATCGAACCTTTTGTTGGCTTTGTATACAATGGGGGCATTGGGAGTGGCTATATATTATTACTTATTGTTCAACGAGTCTAAAAACCTATCCGATTTGCGGCGCATGTTGCAAATGGTTAAAATGTTTGACAAAAAGGCGCTCAGCTTTACTGCGCCACTTTTCCTTATTACTTTTCCGGTTATAGTTTTTCTTGGATTGGCAGCTGTTGGTTATCATGCCTTCTTGCTTGCTACATGGGATTCGCCGGATAGTTCTGTTCATGATTTGAGCTTTATTTATCCCATTTCTATATTGTTGTTCATGTTGCGCGATACTGCAATTATTTTCTTTCAGAATATACAGAGAAAAGCTGAACGCGCCGATGTGTCTACGCTGGTTTACCTGATGCTGTTGTATGGTTTATTGCCGGCTTTGTTGCATGCAACAGAAATTGGATGGTTGGCATATTTGTTTTATCCCCATCCAGAAGCACATCCTCTGATTTTAATGCTGTCGCCTCTTATTCAGTTTGTTATGGTTTACTTTTTGTTGCAAAGATCCTGGTTTCGTGCTAACGATGAAATTGTAGAAGCGGATTAAATAAAGTATACAGGAACTCGGAGCATACCGATGATTGTTCAACTGGATGGATTTTTTGTGAAAGTAAAAAATCTGTGATCGATAACTGGGTTTGTGTATTGTATGTTTCTTTTCCTGAATTTTAGGAGATTTTATCCCAGATTACACAATAGCATAAAAATCTATAAAGAGAGCGTTTCCAATCTGATAATGGGGACGTTCTTTTTTTTGTATATATATCTTACTGAAAATACACTGGCATGCATCAAATAATCCGTGAATCATACTATTTTTGTGCCTCAAATAGTAAATATAAAGTTTCTGTATTATGACCGATTTTGTTGAAGAGTTGAACTGGCGGGGTATGCTCCACAATTATATTCCCGGAACTGAAGAATTGTTGAAAAAGGAAATGACCACCGCATATATAGGTTTTGATCCTACTTCAGACTCACTGCACGTAGGCAGTCTGGCTCAGATCATGACTTTGCGCCATTTTCAGAAAGCCGGCCATAAACCGCTTGTGCTGGTTGGCGGAGCTACTGGTATGATTGGCGACCCTTCGGGAAAAAGTGAAGAACGAAACTTACTGAATGAAGAAACGCTGGCTTTTAATTTGGCTGGAATACGGAAACAATTGGAGAAATTTTTGGATTTTGATCCGAGTCTGCCTAACTGTGCCGAAGTGGTAAATAACTACGACTGGACCAAAGATTATACTTTCCTCGATTTTATACGCGACATTGGCAAGCATATCACCGTAAACTATATGATGGCCAAAGATTCGGTAAAAAAGCGTATCAATGCTGAAGACGATGGCACCAATGCGACCGGTATGTCTTTTACTGAATTTAGTTACCAGTTGGTGCAGGGCTTCGACTTTTTGTGGTTGTACGAAAACAAACACTGCAAACTCCAAATGGGCGGCTCAGATCAGTGGGGAAATATAACCACAGGTACAGAGCTCATCAAACGGAAACTTTCGGGTAAGGCTTATGCCCTCACTACACAGCTGATAACCAAAGAGGACGGTGGAAAATTCGGTAAATCGGAAAAGGGCAATGTATGGATAGATGCCAGCAAGACCACCCCGTATGAGTTCTATCAGTTTTGGCTCAAAGTTTCGGATACCGATGCTAAGAAATATATCAGGATATTTACCGAATTGAGCAAAGATGAGGTTGAAAAACTTATAGCTGAACATGAACTGGCTCCTGATACTCGTTTGTTGCAGAAGACTATAGCAAAAGAAGTAACCGTACTAGTACACTCTCTCGAAGAATACAATACTGCCATAGAAGCTTCAGCCATTTTATTTGGTAAATCTACTCGCCAGGCCATAGAGAATATGAGCGATAGCACCATCGAGTCTGTGTTTAGCGGTGTGCCTGTGTTTAACATACAGCCAGCTGCGGAACCATGGAACATACTTGATTTACTTACTTCAGTGGCTCCGGTTTTCGCATCTAAAGGAGAACTCAGACGAATGATAACCGAAAATGGCTTGAGTATAAATCAGGAGAAATGGACAAAGGCCGATGGAGTAGTGTCTGATTCAGATTTCATCCGCAATAAATACTTGATTGTAAGTAAAGGCAAAAAACAACATTTTCTACTTAAAATTTCTAACTAAAGCATTATATATACATGAGTACCATGAAAAATACTTCTGATATAGGTACTCTTATTTTGTTCTATAAGCGTAACTTCAGAGTCATAGCCGGGGTTACGCTTATTGGCATTATAAGCTCTGCTGTTGTATCTTTTCTTATAACCCCAAAATATACCGCGCAGGTGGTGCTTTATCCTGCTTCCGCTACATCTATTTCCAAGGAGTTGGTAACCGATGTAAGTCGCACTACCAAACAGTTTTTGAACTTTGGTGAAGAAGAAGAAGCTGAACAAATGCTTCAATTACTCCGCTCTGATGATATAAAGCAGAGGGTTATACAGAAGTATGATCTTGTAAAGCATTATGAAATAGATTTAAGCGGAAACTATCCTTACTACAAGCTTGAACTGATGTATCAGGAAAACGTAAAGTTCAGACGTACGGAGTTTACATCTATAGAAATAACTGTAAGTGATAAAAATCCTCAGATGGCCGCCGACATGGCCAATGAAATTGCAAACCTGGTAGATACTGTATATAATCAGATGCAAAAAAACAGGGCGTACCAGGCTTACCTGATAGTAGATAATGAGTATAAAAACTGCAGCAAAGAAATTTCAGACATTCAGGATTCTATTAAAATGCTGGCCGGAAAAGGTGTATATGATTACGATTCGCAACTCAATACCCTGAGTGCTGCTATGGCTGATGCGATTGAAAAGGGCAACACCAGTCTTCAAGTTCGCATTCAGAACCAGATAATTTCTATTTCTACGTTTGGTAATATGTATATTTTGTTAAAAAATCGACTGAAAGGTGAGTCCGATAGATTGAATCTGCTCTCCTCGAAACTTATGGAAGCCAGGGTGGATTATCAGCAAAACCTGCCACATAAGTTTGTGGTAAATACTGCTAAGGTATCTGACAAAAAATCTTACCCTGTGCGCTCGCTTATTGTGTTAATCAGCTCTATTGCTGTATTTATGTTTATTTCGGTGGCTATGGCTTTCTATGAGTCAGTTAAGCAATATTTCTGAACGAGTGATTTCATTACCTGAAAAAAGTATTAATAACCGCCCCTTATTGATTTTGTGGGGAGTTGGGATTGTTTTCTCTCTCGTGCTTGCTGCCGGAGCATACCTGAACTTTTGGTATCTGTTGGCCATACCGCCTGCCTTGCTGGGCTTGTATCTGGGTTTATTCAGGCAAAATATTTTGTACTTACTTTTGGGTTTTTTTACTCCTTTATCGGTACAACTTGCTGAGTTTTATCCCGAGTTACCAATAGATATATATTTGCCAACCGAGCCTTTATTGCTGCTTTTATTATTTATATCTTTACTTTCAATGTTATTAAATAAGAGATTGGATAGTAAATTTATATCCCATCCTTTATCGTTAGTAATACTTGCTTACCTCGGATGGATATTTTTTACCACTTTACTGAGCACCCATCCCATAGTTTCGATTAAATATCTGCTTGTACGTTTGTGGTACATCGTACCGTTTTTCTTTTTTTTTCCCCGGCGAGGCGATGCTCAGTTTGTGATGCGTTTCTTTTATATGTTCATGGCAGGACTCTTGGTTGCTACTATCTATACAGTATGGCGGCATAGTACATATGGATTTTTCGATAAACAGGCTGTATACTTCGTAATGTCTCCGTTTTATCGCGATCATACTTCTTATGGTGCTGCATTGGCTATGATTTTGCCTATTCTGCTTGGAATTATATATCTGCAGTTGCCTAAACGTGGCTTAATTGCTTTTTTGCTTATTCTATTGCTTGGTTGGTTTAGTTTGGCCACAGTGCTCAGCTATACTCGTGCTGCATGGATAAGTTTGCTTGGTGCTGGTATATTGTTCTTGCTTATGTCGCTTAGGGTTCATGTCAAATACTTGATTGTAGTTTCCTCCATTTTTCTGTTGTTGGTTTTTGTGTATTGGCCCCAAATAGCCATGCAATTGGAGCAGAATAAACAAGACTCATCAAACGAGCTGAATGAGCATGTACAGTCTGTTACCAATATAGCAACCGATGTGTCTAATCTGGAAAGGATTAACCGATGGAAATCTGCTTTCCGTATGGTGCAGGATAGACCAATTGTAGGTTTTGGCCCCGGAACGTACCAGTTTGAATATGC
>JAIFMY010000187.1 GCA_020048155.1 Bacteroidota bacterium | reverse complement strand
CTATTTCCGGATTATTGGTCTTGTGGCGCATGAGTTCCAGATAGTAATCGTCGCCAAATATCTCCTGATACTCACGCACAATAAGCTCAGCCTTGTCCAGGCCTTCTTTTCTAATTGCCCTGGCCACCTCACCACCCAAACAAGCAGAACTTACCAGAATACCTTCCTTATAAATTTTGAGTAAATCCTTGTCAATACGAGGTTTATAATAAAGTCCGTCGGTATGCGAAATAGAAACCAGCTTCACCAGATTCATGTGCAATGCTTCGGTTGGCTACATATGCTTCTACACCAAGTATGGGTTTAATTTTGCCCGATTTGCAGGTTTTATGAAAAGTTTTTGCACCATACATATTTCCATGATCGGTAATAGCCAGAGCGGTCATTCCAAGAGATTTGACTTTTTCAACCAAATCGGAAATTTTGGAAGCCCCGTCGAGCAGTGAATATTGTGTATGAACGTGGAGATGGGTAAACATGCTAATTATCAGAGATTAAAACCATACTTATATAGATTTCAAAAATAGTACATTCCCCCCAAACCGACAGCGAATTGTTGATAACTTTTTGGAATAAGAGAAGTAAGTAATAAATATTCATGTACTGAGTTTGTAAAAATACATACTTGTTCTACATTTGCTTAAGTAGAAAAACAAGCACAGGAGAATTACATCAAGTGCTTTAATACAAACTTTATTGATGAAACGAATACTATTTCCAATAGAAGACCAAATACGTATAGATGATGCTTTTGCACTCGCCGCACAAATAGCTAAACGAAACGATGGTAAATTGATTTTACTATACAGCTATCAGTCAGAGTTTTCAAATTCAAAAAATATTAAATCGAAAGCAGAACTTATAAAGGCAGCACATTTGCGCATACAGCAAGCCAAAGACAATTATCTGAAACGCTATGTTGGTTCTGCAGAAGCACAACTCCCTGTAATTGATTATAGATTTATAGAAAACAGGCTCTGGAAAGGAGTTTCAGAAATACTTACCACTGAACATATTGATATGGCGCTTTTTACGCTAAGCGAAATGCGAAGCAACAATGAAAGACATATCAGATCATTTGTAGCCAGGATGTTCGAAAAATCGAACGTACCGGTACTGATCATTCCCGAAACAAGCTACTTTGCAGCAGTAAATCAAATATTATTGGTTTCAGGTTTTGAAAACATGGCGTTCGGTGAATCACTTTTTAGGCAGGCAGCTTTTTTGGCACACATATTCGATGCACACTTATATGTATTTTATGTAGGAAAACAACGCGAAGATGCTCAACTGCCCGGAAATATTCAGAAAATGGCAGAGAAATATGATATAATAAAACACGGTTTTACACTTCATGCAGCAAGCAAAACAATGCTTGTACCCGAAATTCAGAGTTATATCAGGCAAAAAGATATTGATTTGATGTTGATGGTGAAACAAGAAAAAAGTTTGTTTGAACGAATCCTGAAGGAAAATTTTACACAACAAATACTTATACAAACCGAAATTCCTATCATCATATTCAACGACAAAATAACCAGTACTTGGGGATGAATTGATGAATGACTTGGCTAAATCCAAGGATTGACATTGACGGCATCCGGTTTTCGCATGACAGAGGTTATGAATGTCTCCATGCTCGCCAAATTAATTACAAAAAGTTTTCCGTTCAAAACAAACTTGCTTCCCAGTATCACCTTTATAACCTCATTTGCCTGAATACATCCTACTATACCAGGTAGTGTACCCAAGACTCCAAAATTCCTGCTATCAGTTAAACGTTTGTCTTGATCCATTTCGGGAAATAAGCAGCGGTAAGTAGGACCACCATTCAAATTGAACACAGAAACCTGCCCAATGTGCTTAAATATAGCACCATAAACCATCGGTTTATTGCTGAGCACGCATGCATCATTTATCAAATATCTTGTTTCGAAATTATCGGTACAGTCAATTACTAGGTCGTAATCATTTACTATACTCAACGATTGAATATTCTGTTTGAAAGGCATGTTGTGAATATTCACAGATACAAACGGATTTAATGCCTTCAATTTTTTCTCAGCCACTATGGTTTTTAGCTTTCCTATGTCGTTCTGGCTATAAAGCACCTGCCGATGAATATTGCTTTCGTCAATTACATCAAAATCGATGATACCGATATGCCCTATACCAGCAGCTGTGAGGTATTGCAACACGGAGGAACCCAACCCTCCAGATCCAATAACAAGTACTTTAGCCAATTTGATTTTTAACTGACCTTCCAAACCAATGTCATCCAGAAGTATTTGACGTTGGTAACGTCGCATTTCAGGGGGCGTAAGTTTTGACTTGCTCATGTGTTCAGCAGAATTTAGTGAGTATTAACTCAAACACAAAATTATATAAATCAAATATGCTATATTTTTCAATACTATCAACCACGACATGTTAAATAATAATCTAATGAAAGAAAAAATTGGTATAACAAAGTTGCAAAGTTGATGATTTCGAAGTTTGATATGCTCTGAACCTTTTCAATCAGGCATACATCGTTATGATGACTGAGTTGGTAGAAAACAACTTTTATCAGGGTACTAAGCAACATTTAAACGCATACAAAAAATAAATCCCGAAGGCTTAAAGCCCCCGGGATGCAACCAAATTATGAAAAACAACTGATGAGAATTAGAAATCTCCTATTGTAAAACCTATATTTATAGGGTACAATTCGGGGCCTTTGAGATCTTTGAAGAAAGGAACTATGCTATAACTTGCAGTAAGTCTGATATTTCTAAAACCGACATAAGCCATTACACCATATCTGAGGGGGTTAATTTGAAAATCATCAGACATTTTATCCTTATATTCACTGCCGTTTTCTTTGTAATATTGCTTAGTGCGTGAGTGTAATTTCAAACTACCAAAACCGCCACCACCCAAAACTATTCGAGTATTGGTGCTTGGTATAGGAAGCTGAACTTCAAACAACAAAGGCACATTCATATTCACAACTCTGAGGTGATTTTTAGTGTATTTTCTGTCAGGCATATCTTGGCCAAACATTATACCATTAGCATCTTCCATGAGCTTTATATTATTGTCAAAAGCATAGTAGTTCCATTCAAATCCCAAACCGGTGGTTAGGCCAACCAGATCTTTGTAAAGACCTACATTAAACTCAATGGGGTTGAACTGAAAATACCAAGAGCGATCATTATTGAGTTCCATGAATGCAGCACCAGGTTGTGTTGAGGTGGTAAAATCGCTATTTACCAAGAAATTAGGGCCAAAACTAAAACCGCCGAATCCGCCATCAAACTTTGGATTTTCATCATCATCATTGCTTCCAAAATCCCAGTCACCAGCATCAAAATCGAAGGAATCATTGTCGTCATCATCATCCTCTTCATTCATAGCACTTTCCATTTCCTGAAGTTCAGATTCTATTTGCTGAATTCCGCTTTCGTAAGCTGCAATTTTTTTCTCATATTCTTGCATTTTAAGCTGGGTAGCATTGTCGCCTTCCTGAACTGTAGAATTGGCTATGGAAGCACGCAATTGAGCGATAGAATCGTTGAGTTCGGAAATTTTGGCTTTGAAATCAGAAATACCTCTATTCATATTGGCCTTTTTCTCATCCTGATTTTTTATGATAAGAATTTTATTATTTCCCATCCTGATTTTGGTGGTATCGGGTTCCTGAGCCATAGTAAATAAATATGCTAAGGTAAGTACGAAAGTAAAAAAGATAGTTTTCATAGTATTTAAGTGTTTAGAGATTTGCTTTATTTATGCATGTGACGCATGGACATTCGAGAAAGTTACAAAAGCGATTTGTTAAATAAATGCTAACGCTAAATTGGCATATATAAAAAAACAGCGCATTGAGGGCGCTGTCAAAAACATAATGAATAAAATGGAACCTAATTCGACATTTTGCTTTCAATACCAAATAAAGAAGAACTAAACTCAACTACACTTATTTCACCACTTGCATTATATGTATTTCTCATTTTCATGTTTGAGCCAGTGTATTGGGCAATTCCGTTGATACTTCTCTCTGCAATCTTCCAGAAATTGAGTTTCTCAGTGGCCTCGAATCCGGCCTTTTCTTTTAGATTCTCAACAATTACCTGATCCAGGTATTTGTACTCATTCATATTGTTCTGATTTACGGCAAAACCAATGTTTGTAGTAGCACCATATTTAACAGGCTGTGCATAATTTTGCAGGAATACTGCATTGCCCAATTGGGCAGACAACGGAGTTACTGTTTCCATATTTTCAACAACATACATTAGTAAATCATTGTCAACACTTTCATTGGGCAGATATGCGACCCTATCATTCACAACCGTACTTTCAGAGTTCGAAGAAACTTGCGTTTTGGGTGCTTGATGCACAACAGGTGCTTGTATCTCTATTTTAGTATAAGCTTCGGCGTATCTGAATTCGGTTTGCGGAAACAGGAATGCTCGCAATGAGAATACAAGAGCAAGACCAGCAGCAGATGCAAAAGCAGAAGTCCATAACATCTTGCTCAAAACCGTACGTTTGATTAGATTCTCTTTAAAAGGATAAACAATTCCAGAATCGGGGATAATTCTGGTCTGATTATACAAACTATATTCACGCTGGAGCAAAGGACTTTCAGAAATTTCTTGCAAAAGCTTTCTTGATTCAACCATATCCATATCATTTTCGAACAGCGCAATCATTCGGTCATCAATCAAAGAACCACTAAGGCTCGATTCGTTTTTTAAAAGCAATGCCTTATCGGCATAAACAATTTGTTCGGGGATTAAACCAATACCAGACAAACCATTAAGTTCAGACTTAAGATTCGGATATTTATCTAAAAATAAGTGCAGTTGGGCAATCTGGTTGTCCGAGAGTTTCCCATCCATGTAATCGATGAAAAACAATTCATAATTAGAAAGATTGATGATATTTGCCATAACTATAACACTTTTTCAATACATCCAATAAAATTTTTGAGAAATACCCTGGCTCGATAAATGTACACCTTCACCTGCGATTCGTTCATGCCGGTTATGTCTTCGATCTCCTTGTAAGAATATCCTTCGTAATCGCGCAAAAGCAAAGCAATGCGCTGGTCCTCTGGCAATTTAGCAATTGCATTATTGAGTATTTCGCTCAAATCGGAGTATTGTACATCATCAGAAGCATAGGCGGCAGTCATTTCATCCATAGGAGTAGTAAATTTACTTCGCCTGATGGAATCTATCATAGTACGATAGGCAGTAGTGAACAAGTAAGCCTTAGATTTATCAGGTGAAATATTTTCAACATTTAACCACATTTTCTCAAAAGCATCCTGCACAATGTCACGCGAGCGTTCCTCGTCGCGTAAATTTTTTAAAATAAATCTATACACACTGTCAGCGTGTAGTTTAACACATGAATTATACTCAGCAGTTGTCATCAGAATTACGTAATTCAAGCTTAAAACGAACGAAGGATATGAAAAGTTACAGAAAAACATTTATTTTGTTTAAATGCTATTTTGTTTTTAGTTAGAATAATTTATATCTTTAACACAAAATTTTTAAATAAAACCAAATTTGTAAATAAACCCAATAGGTGATATCTTGCAGTTTGTATCTTTAAAATATTGAACAACAGCTATGGCACAACCAACCATACCAAACGATTTAGATTTCTTCTACGATTTTTTCCTGCACACCAAAAGTGCCGAGCTAACCTATATCTATCGGGGTATATTTACACAAGCAATCATTAAGCATATATTATCGCTTACTGAGACCAATATAGACAAAACAGGTGAGTCTGTAAAAGTTAAAAAGCGTGTATATTTGATCATGGTTGAAGGGTTGCAAAATATAACACGCCATCAGGAACTAAAAGAGTTTGAAAAGAAGAATCAAGCTATATTCCTTATTCAGAAAATAGGATCGCAGTACCATGTAACCACCGGAAATGCCATAACCAATGACCGGATAGAAATGCTGGGAAGCCAAATTGAGAAGGTGAATAGCCTGAATGAAGACGAGCTTAAAGTTTACTATAGAGAAGTTCTAACCAAAGGGAAAATAAGCGACAAAGGTGGTGCCGGGTTGGGCTTAATAGAAATGGCAAGAAAATCAGGGAATAAATTATTATACAAATTCCAGCAAGTTGACGACAGAGAATCATTCTTTTACTTACGAACTGAAATATTCTCGGAAGGAGAAGGGAGCCCACAAGTAGAACCTGACCCCAATGCGCTAGAGGGTATAGAAGGAATGCAAAATATACTTGAAGCTAAAAATATACTCATTGCCTTCAATGGTATATTCTCACAAGAAAGTTTATTAGGACTGCTTTCAATAATAGAAAGCCAGATGGCAGATAATAAAAACGTGTACAATATCATTGTAGAAATGTTGCAGAACATTGTAAGACATGGCATAAGTGCAACTGAAAATCCTAGTGGCAATGAAGCAATGTTTCTAATACGCGAACAAAAAGGAGATTACTTGCTAAGTGCCGGAAATTTCATCAAAAGAAGCAATGCAGACAAATTACGCGAAAGACTTGATTATATCAACTCGCTTGATGATAAAGGTTTGCAATCTTTCTATAATTTGAAACTTCTCGATTTTGAAACAAATGACGGCAAAGAAAGTGGATTAGGATTTGCTGAAATGCGTCTTAAAACCAAAAAGAAGCTCTTATATTGTTTTAGAGAGGTAGATGATGAGTTTTCATTTTTTACCATACAGGCAGCCGTACCTGTTATAGTTGAATCATGATATTTACCACGTAGTGCCAATACTATTATGGAATTACAAAATCTATTGAGAATGGAGCCTTTAATAATAGAATCTGGTGGTGATACACCGTATGTAAATTTTAATCCAGGGACTAACACTTTCTTGATTGCGGAAAAATCCTTACCTGCAAATGCTGTTGAATTTTATGAACCAGTCTTTGCTTGGATTACCCAGTACTTGAAAGACCCTAATGAGAATACTTTCTTCGATTTCAAACTCGATTATTTCAATACTTCTTCGTCAAAGCAAATTGCTCGTTTTTTTAAATTCATTGCAGATTCACCTTTCAAAGAAAGAGTTTCAGTAAGATGGTTCTATGAAGAAGATGATAGCGATATGTTAGATTCAGGTTTGCTATATGCAAAACTAATCGATATCAATTTCGAGTTTATTGAGTACTAACCAGTACAGCCTTACTGTCTTATTTTCAAAGTACTAAAAATTAAAAGTTAAAACTTACCTTGTACAGGTAAGTATTTATTTTTTATGCGAAGCAATATGAAAAAAATTATAATCTTCATCTTCATTTTCATAATCGGAAAACAAGCCATTACAGCACAAACCCAGCTGGACTCTACTTCTAATGGCGCGCAGCACCTGGTGTTGGCAACACTTTGGTTTCAACGTAGTGCTGAAATGCGGGCTACCTATTATCAGGCATTCAAT
This sequence comes from Bacteroidota bacterium, assembly GCA_020048155.1. Lineage (GTDB taxonomy): Bacteria > Bacteroidota > Bacteroidia > Bacteroidales > DYOH01 > JAIFMY01. The sequence continues at coordinate 1,999 of JAIFMY010000187.1, read as the reverse complement.
ATAGCCACTGTAACCCTCGAACAACAGAAAAAAAATAAGACCAAAAAGAAAAAAGCAGTGGTACTTGATATTGATGAAACTGTACTCGACAATAGCCCATTCGAAGGAAGATGCATTACTATAGACACACCCTATACTTCCTCATTATGGAAAGAATGGACAGATTTAGCCATAGCCGAACCACTTCCAGGTGCATATGAGTTTCTCACTTTTGCAGCCAAAAATGGATTCGAAGTTTTTTACGTATCTAACAGGAAAGTCACAGAATATCATACTACCCTTGAAAATCTGAAAAAAGTAAATTACCCATTTGCTGACTCAATGCACATTTTACTTCGTTCCGATAAATCGAGTAAGGAAGAACGCAGGCAAAAGATACAGGAAACCTACGAGATAGTAATGCTGGTTGGCGACAATCTGGCCGATTTAAGTGTAATATTTGAAGATCGCTCTACCAATTTCGGTTTCGATAAAGTAGATCAATCCAAGGCCGATTTTGGAAAAAAATACATTATTCTTCCAAATCCGATGTACGGCGATTGGGAAAATGAATTATATAAAGGGGTGGCAAACGGTGATCACAAAGGAAAAGCAAAACGACGACTTGAGTTTCTAAAATCTTTTACGCCAAATAAATAGCTCCACCGCTTGAATTTTTGCTTGCTCCCGTAACACTGCTCAATGTATTTTCTTTGCTTTGGAAACGCAGCATACCAAGAAAAGCAAAAATAAGCGCTTCTTTGAATTCCACTATTCTACTTTCGGGTATTATCACCTCATGTTTCATGTGGCTCTGTATTTGTTCTATCAGAAACGAATTATAAGCCCCACCTCCAGTTATCAATATTTTCCCGGCTATTTGCTTTTCAGTGCTTCTGCCAATTTGCATGCCTATATGTACACATGCAGTATGCAAAATATCTTCAGGAAAAGCCGAAAATTGCTTGATGACTGGAAGAACAAATTGCTGATAATTTTCCCGGCCCAAAGATTTAGGAGGCAATTGTGCATAAAAATCCCATTTATTGAGAATATCCAGCAATTGGGGAATGACTTTGCCTCTGCGAGCCATCTGGCCGTTGTTATCGTACTTTGCACCCAACCAAGCCGCTACCTCGTTGAGCATCATATTGGCAGGGCAAACATCGAAAGCAATGCGAACGCCATTTCGCTTGTATGAAATATTTGCAAAACCACCCAAATTGAGACAAAAATCGTATTCTGAGAACAAAAGTTCGTCACCCATTGGCACCAAAGGCGCACCTTGCCCACCCAAGGCAACATCGAGTGAGCGGAAATCTGAAACTACTGGTTTTCGCAAAACAGCGGCCACTGCAGCACCATCGCCCATCTGAAAAGTAAAATGCAGGTCGGGCTGATGAAAAACTGTATGTCCATGCACGGCAACCAGATGTATAACCGAAATATCAAAATGCTGCTTTATGGTTTCACCCATATAAACGCCATATCGCTTATGAAGTAGCATAAGTTGCTCTCCGTTAAGCATATGCGCATTTACTAAAGCTGCTGCCCATTCATCCGGATATGGCAGAGTAACGGCATTATGTATTTCGAAACACCATTTTAAATCGTGGTTTTGCCAAAACTCACAATCTGCTAAATCGATCCCATCGAGTGATGTTCCAGACATTTGTCCCACTACACGTATTTTTTGAGAATCAGCCATTTTCATAACATTGGTTTTTTTGAAGCAGATATTATATGATGTAAAAGTAAAAACCAAAACGATAGCATGCACAAAACAATGCATTTTTTCGGTTTTGCATATTTTATTATCGATGCTTCTGTATACATTTGTGCAGTTTAACCACACAATACAACAAATGAAAGAAATTGTACTAAGCGGTATACGACCTACAGGACACCTGCACCTTGGCAATTATTTTGGGGCAGTTCGCAACTTTCTGCGTATGCAACACGAACATACATGCTATTTTTTTGTAGCCGATTATCATTCACTAACTACCCACCCCAAACC
>JAIFMY010000205.1 GCA_020048155.1 Bacteroidota bacterium | reverse complement strand
AACGCGTTTATCGGTACTGAAATCGTTGGTAACCGCCATGCATATATGCATAATTTAGCCTTTTCAGTCTTTGGGTTTGAAAGTCCATTGCAATATAAACCGCGAAACTTCGTCGCCGTTTTTGTCGGTTCCTATGCTTATCACTTCTACCGTGCGGCTCTGTCCTGTTTCTATGCATTCATTCACTATTCTTTCTATTTCGGCACCTTGGGTGCAAGTGAAATGTAGTTTGGTTTTGGCTTTTTTGCTGAATGTGGCCGATAGGCTGAGCACAAGCATAGATACCGGTTTTTTTTGTGAATAAATAGCATTCATGGCAAGTACAGCGGTGGCCATTTCTGCAGCCATGCTTTGTGCCGCAAAATACATACTATTGAATGGGTTTTTGGTCAGGTAGTTGAACGGTATGCTAACTACGGCATTTTCGCTCGTTATCTCTTTTACCTTTAGGTTGGCAAGAAATCCGAATGGCAGATTTTTTAATAAATAGAATTTGAATGCAAAGGAATTGGTGACAAATTTCTGAAACTTGGACTTATTCATATTTTTCTATAATTTTTCTTAACACATATTAATTGGTGGGCAAATACCGAGTTTCAAATTTAAATTTTTCCTGCTTAAGTAGGCCTAAATTTTACTTTTTTGGCCATAAAAAATAAAAATGTACGGGCATGACAAGCATAGTGTACGTTTTCGTACATTTTCAAAAACAAGGGGAGTTTGAAACTAATCTTTTATATGTATAAGTATCAGTAATACAGTAGCATAAAAATTTTGGTATGGGTATTGTATTCTTACGACGTTAAATTTTATAATTCGTGCACTATGCAGAAATTTTTTTATATTATAATCACGCTTTTCATAGCGAACTTTTCATTTGCATCAAGCATATTTCCCGGAGTAGACCCCGGACTAGCTGTTAAAGGCGTAGTGAAAGGGAAAGTTGAGGCCAAAACTGAAAAAACGGCCATTGAATACGCAAATATAGCCATATATTCTGCTGTAGATTCTTCTCTGGTTACCGGTACAATCACCTCACCTGAAGGTGTTTTTCAGATAGAGAATCTGAAACCCGGAAAATATTATCTGGTTGCCAATTTTATTGGTTTCGAGAAACAAATGGTTGAAAATATTGAAATCAGCCAGAACAAGGCTGTTTGGGACTTGGGGACTATCTCGTTGCCCGAAGCCATTGAAAACCTGGACGAAGTAGTGGTTGCTGCCGAGAAAAACCAGGTGATGTACCAGATAGATAAGAAAGTGGTAAATATTTCGAAAAAAATGGATGCCGTAGGCGGTTCACTTGCCAATGCGCTCGAAAATACTCCATCAGTTCAGGTAGATGCTGAGGGGAATATTACTGTGCGTGGTAGTTCCAATTTTACAGTGCTTATTGATGGCAAACCCTCTAATCTTTCTGGAAACGATGCCCTGAAACAGATTCCTGCCTCGGCTGTTGAAAATGTGGAAATCATAACCAATCCTTCCGCCAAATACGATCCGGATGGCACGAGCGGTATCATCAACATCATCATGAAGAAAAATGTACAGAGTGGTTTGAATGGCATTGTGAACATATCTGCCGGAACACGCGATAAGTATGCGGGCGATTTTAATCTGAATTACCGCACCAGCAAAGCCAATTTCTTTGTGAGTGGAAGCTATGCCGACAGGTCTATGCACCCGGTATCGACAATAGATAATTATACCATTTTTCAGGATACTACCCGATTCACTTTTATGAAGTCTGACAGGGTGCATCGTATGCTTCCTTATTCATTCAAACTGGGAACAGATTTGTATCTTTCGGAGAAAACTACCCTTACACTGAGTGGCGACTATGGCCATTGGGGATTTGAAATGTTTAATCCTGCTCAGATAATAGAGCGCACCATGCCCGTAACTACAGAACAGTATTTTCTGAATACTGCCAATTCTAAAATGGGTGGAAATTACATGAATGCCAATGTAGTGCTGGATCATAATTTTGCGACCAAAGGACACAAATTGCTCACTTCATTGTTATACTCAAACTGGGATGGAGGCAATTACAGTGAAATTTCAGAACAGGAAATGGATCAGAATTTCGAACAGTTGTTGTTTGAGAAAAAACATAAAACCGATCAGGATGATAAAAGCAATGAATATCGCCTGAAACTCGATTATACTTTGCCATTTGCTGACGGCAGCAAATTCGAAGCTGGCTACCAGGGATGGTACAAAGAAATAGATTCGAAATACGAATATCAGGATCAAGACCCGGATACCAAAATCTGGAGTACCAATGCTGAGTATACCAATAAAATGAACTTTAAGCAAAACATTCAGGCTGTGTATGCTACATATTCCGGTTTGCTTGCAGGTATCAGTTACCAGGCCGGTTTGCGTACCGAATACACCGACAGGTTCATAAACCCTGAAAACGGAACAAAAGATTTCAAAGTAGAACGTTTCGACTTTTTCCCAACCCTACACTTGAGCAAACAACTCACTGAAATGCAACAACTACAGGCCAGCTATAGCCGCAGGGTAAACCGCCCGCGTGAATGGATTCTCAATCCTTTCCCCAGATATACCGACAAATATGTGTCGGAACAAGGAAATCCTGAATTGCTGCCAGAGTTTACCGACTCATATGAGTTGAGCTACCTGCACAATTTCAAACTTGGTTTTGTATCTTTAGAAGGATATTACAAGCAAACCAGCGAAGCTTTTACCCAAACCGTAAAAATGCGTGACGATGGTGTAGTAGTTGTTACCACCGAAAACCTGGACAAAAATTACAGCATGGGAGGCGAATTGTCTACTAACCTGCGTTTTGCAACCTGGTTCAACGTTTTTGCAAGTGCCAATCTGTATAGCTATCACGTGGAAAGTGCTATTGCAGGTGTTGAGGCTACTGCCCAGAGTATCAATTCAGATTTTGTGCTGAATTCAACATTTACAATCATGAAGAAAACCAGATTGCAACTTACCGGTTTTTACAATGCACCTAAAGTAACAGGACAAGGCAAACAATCTGAAATGTATGGCATGAATATGTCGCTGGGTCACGATTTTTTCAACAACAAATTTTCTGCTGTACTCAATGTTCGCGATGTATTCCAGACTCAGAAATTCAGTTTTGTAGCAGATGCACCCAATTTGCATACCGCTTTTACTATGAAAATGGAATCGCCTGTAGTGATGCTAACCCTGAGCTACAAAATAAATAACTACAAACAACGCAAATCTGAAGACAATCAGACCGATTTTGGTGGTGGTGGTGGAATGATGTAAGAATTTGAGGCTCACCCCTTATCTTTATATTTATCCGGCCCGGTGGAATGCAAATTCGCCGGGCTTTTGTTTTTTTGTATAAAATCTTTGCGTTGTCCCAAATTCCCCTCTGGCAGAGTATATCCACATTCGATCGTCCGCAGGACATCGAATCGTGGAGCGAGTTGCAGTTAAATTTGACGCTCCAATGTCCTTTCCGACGATTGGAGGTAGGAGGTAGCCAATTAAACCACCCCGGCTTGCAGCCACCCCGCCAGAGGCGTGGAATAGAGTCGCTTCTGCACTAGTGCTAGATTCCACTCTGGCAGAGTATATCCACATTCGATCGTCCGCAGGACATCGAATCGTGGAGCGAGTTGCAGTTATATTTGATGCTCCAATGTCCTTTCGGACGATTGGAGGTAGGAGGTAGCCAATTAAACCACCCCGGCTTTCAGCCACCCCTCCAGAGGAGGGGAATTGAGTCGCTTCTGCACTTGTGCTTGATTCCACTCTGGCAGAGAGGGCATGTAGGGTGGGGTGTCATATCCGCAAAGCTATTTCAGTACGAGACAAACCATCTACGATTGAAAAAATCAAATAAATGACTAAATTTGTAGAAAATGCATGTATATGAAACATCGTGGCAGAATACAAGCACAAGGTGAAAATTTAGAAGCATCGGAAGCGTGGGCTCAAAATGAACCAATATCCAAAAATGATGGTTTACTTTTGCTACAAAATTTAAAAAATAAGATTCCGCTGAAGGAGTCACAAATACGTGAAAATGCTTTCAATAAAGCCATTGAATTCATTAAACAGGGGCCACACGAAGTAATTATTGGCCCTATATTTCGTTCGTACAAAGTAAAAGGGACAAAACAGGAGAGAGTGGATATTGAAATACAATCTGGAATAGCATTTACAAACTCGTAACAAAAAGAATATGGTTAATCATTTATATAAAAATTTCTTATCCGACGAAAAAGTCTACAAGCAAAACATCGAATTCTGGAAATCGATGATATTTACTTTGCTCTCGGTTGAAAAATTGACATTTGGAGAATACCTCACATCTAACAAACCAGATGGTACGCTTTATATGGATGGAAATCCCATTTTTAATTTCAAACCGGATAATACAGAACGTGCTGTTAGAATTATTCAGGAAGCGCCCGAAAGTGAAAACATTGAATTTTCAGCATGGATAAACTCAACAGGACTATCTGAAGACTCGAAAATTGAAGAATTGGTCATTTCTCTCGAATTGTCAAATGAAACTTTGCTTCTTAGCATCGAATTGATAAATGCTTGGATTGTAACTAAATTACCCAGACCGAGCATGGAGAAATATATAGATAAATTGTATACGATTAAAGAAAATTTATTTGCATTTGAAAATCAATTAAATAAACTATAGGGTTTTTGCAGCTCTCCATTCGGTGTTTGCTTTGCATCTATCATTTATCTACTCTCGTTCGGCGTATCCTCCGCCTGCGTTTTAGGTATGAGGCACAGACTAATGGTATATATGAATCCGAGGCGGAGCCTCGGCTTAACGGGGGATATTAATACTTCTTATAATATTCATAAGTGAACTTTGATATAATATCTTCTGCAGAATTAGCATTTCTAATGAATTCAAGCCGTTCTTTTAAATTGCCATCAGAGTCCCAAAAGTATTTATCCTTATTAATCATCTTAATCAGTAAATCTTGAAGTTCACTCAACTCTATTTTTTCTACTTTCTCTTCGAATATCAATTTAACTTTCAGTTGTTGTCCTTTTAGTAAATTAAATCCCCATAGAATACCAGTTGTGCTTTCTTGTTCAGCACTCTGTACTGTATATCTAATTGAATCACTATCTATCAAAATTAGTTTATTATAGTACCTATTCTTTAATGCACTTTTATTGCATTTCTTTAGGTCTTCGTCACTTTTAATAAACTCTATATGACTTTTTTCTGAAATAGTTATGATTGGATATTGAATTTTCATTTTTCAAAATTTATAAGTGCCTAATCAGCTAATCTACCGCCACCAGAAACAATTGATGCCTTAAACCATGTCGGAGTGCCATACCCCCGTTCGGCGTAGGCTCCGCCTGCGTTTTAGGTATGAGGCGGTGCCTCGGCATAACTACATGTACGTTCTTACCCATCTCTGCTTTGCCTATACCACCATCATCTACCCCCATATTAGGTTTGCTGCTTGTGTTGCTGCTAGTGCTTGGGGTAGTGGTATATATGTATCTCATTCGCATCTTTTGGTATCGCTAAATTACAAGTTTTGTTTTTTTCTTTTACTATTTTCATGATAAAAAAGTAACTATAGTTGGCTGTTGGGCAATGATGCCTGACGGCGGATAACGCATAGCGGTGATCTGTTAATATGTTTAGCGAATTGACGGATCATCCCGATGGGATTAATATTTGATTTTGCATTTTTCCGTGGGTTTCCACCCACGGCTACCGACGGAAACATGCCTACGGCATTCATTTCTCGGGATAAATACCAAGGTACAAATTCTAAATTTTATTTGGCCCAAATAAAAAAAACTGCCCGGAAACAGCGTCGGCCGCTCCGGACAGTAATACAAACAAACAAAATACTTATTTTAGAAGCAATATTTATTTTCAGCCAACATTTTTTCAGCAACGCGGCGGCGTGCATCCATCACATTTACTCCTGCTACTTTGGTGAAACGTTTTATGCCCATAGACATACCGGCCAGCTCATCGCCTTCCGCAAAACTGTTTACACCATCCATTGCATATTTATTGATTTTGGAAGCTGTGTCGTAAATGAGTACATCCAGCATATCGCGGTAAAGTGCGTTTTCGCCTCTTTGCTGCTCTAGTTTCTCAATCCTGAGCATGGTCGATTCGGCCACGTAGGTAAGTATAAGCATATCAGAAGCATTCATGAGCAACTCCTGTTTTTCTTCCAGTTTTTGCATGAATTTCTGAATGGCGCCTCCGGAAACCAAAAGAATGGCTTTCTTGAAATTTTGAATATACTTGCGTTTTTGCTCGAAATAGCCTTCTGCACCTGTTTCGAAATCCGGAATATCTAGCAATTCGTCGGCTACGGCTTTTGCAGGTTTCATCATATCAAGCTCGCCTTTGAAAGCTTTTTTCAGAAGCATATCTACCACCAGAATGCGGTTTATTTCGTTGGTTCCTTCGAATATGCGGTTTATACGGGCATCGCGGTAAGCACGTTCTACTTTGGTTTCGGCAGAATAGCCCATACCACCGTATACCTGCACACCCTCATCTACTACGTAGTCGAGTGCTTCAGAGGCGTATACTTTCATCATGGCAGCTTCTATACCAAAATCCTTTATTCCTTCCAGATAGGCTTTACCTTCTTCCATGCCTTCTGCTATATAGCCTTTTATGCAGTTTTCAATATCCTGGCTTGCACGGTATGTAGCAGATTCAGAAGCGAATGTGCGTAGGGCTTGTTCTGCCAGTTTGTATTTGATTGCACCAAAGTTACCTATGGTTTGACCAAATTGTTTGCGTTCGTTGGCGTAGTTTACAGTGTAGTCAATTACTGCTTTGCTTGCGCCTACTGCACCACCTGCCAGTTTTATACGGCCAATGTTGAGTACGTATAGGGCTATTTTGAAACCTTCTTCACGTGCACCCAGTTGGTTTTCTACAGGTACTTTTACATTGTTGAAAAATATCTGGGTAGTTGAAGAGCCTTTTATACCCATTTTGTGCTCATCGGGGTTCACTGTGATGCCGTCGTAAGTACGTTCTACTATGAAGGCAGTCAGATTCTTGTCGTTGTCTATTTTGGCAAAAACTATATAAAGGTCAGATATACCACCATTGGTAATCCACATTTTTTGTCCGTTGATGGCATAGTATTTACCGTCTTCGGTAAGGGTAGCTTTTGTTTTGCCTGAATTGGCATCAGAACCCGCATTGGGCTCGGTGAGGCAGTAAGCTGCAATCCATTCGCCGGTAGCCAGTTTGGTTACGTATTTTTGTTTTTGTCTTTCGTCGCCGAAGTACAAAATAGGAAGTGTACCAATACCGGTATGAGCGGTATATGCTACTGAAAATGAGAAACCACGGCTCATTTCTTCGGTAGTAAGCATCGATGTAACGAAACTCTGTCCGAAACCATTGTATTTCTCAGGAACTGAAACTCCCAGAAGTCCAAGTTCTCCGGCTTCCTGCATGAGTTGTTTGAGCAATGCACGGTCGTGGTTATCGTCGAGGGTAGCCACATTGGGGTGAATGCGGTTGTAGGTGAAATCGCGGCAAGATTGCGCCATCATGCGCTGTTCTTCGTTAAATTCCTCTGGAATGAAAATGTCTGCAGCTGCAGTTTCACGAATGAGAAATTCTCCACCTTTGATTGTTTTCTTATTGTCTGCCATATTCTTTATATGTCTTTAAAATTTTTTGTTCGTTGATTTGTTATAAAAGCTCGAAAATACCTGCTGCACCTTGTCCGGTACCTACGCACATGGTCACCATGCCATATTTTTTGTCGCGGCGTTTCAGTTCGTTGAGAAGTTGTACGCTCAGTTTACCTCCGGTAGCTCCAAGTGGGTGACCCAGTGCTATTGCGCCACCGTTCACATTCACCAGTTCGGGGTTTATGCCCAGTTCTTTTACCACTGCCAAAGACTGAGATGCAAATGCTTCGTTTATTTCAAATAAGTCTATCTGCGAAAGACTCATGCCTGCATGCTTCAGAACCTTAGGTATAGCAGCTATAGGGCCAATACCCATTTTGTATGGCTCTACCCCTGCAGCCTGATAGTCTACCAAGCGGGCTATGGGTGTGAGATTGAGTTCTTTTACTATTTTCTCAGAAACTACCAGTACAAATGCTGCACCGTCCGACATCTGAGAAGAGTTCGCGGCGGTTACTGAACCTGTTGCAGAGAATACGGGCTTCAACTGAGCCATTTTGGCTGCATCCGATTCGCGTGGACCTTCGTCGGTGTCTACCACATATTTTTTTACTGCACGTTTGTCTTTTTCATCTACATATACTTCTTCCACATTTACAGGTACTATCTGATTTTTGAAATAGCCCATTTTTATGGCATTCAGTGCTTTTACATGCGATGAAAGTCCAAATGCATCCTGGTCTTCGCGGCTGATATTGTACTCGCGGGCTACTGCCTCGGCAGTGAGTCCCATGCTGTGGTAGTAGCTGATGTTTTTTACCGCTATTTCGTAGTTTGGTACCACACGCCATCCGCCCATAGATATCATGGACATGGTTTCTGCACCACCTGCTAGTATGATATCGGCCATACCTGCCCTTATTTTGGCAGTGGCTATGGCTATACTTTCTATACCCGATGCGCAATATCTGTTCACAGTGCTACCTGGTACAGTTACCGTATCGAGTCCCATGAGCGAAATCATGCGTCCCATGTTGAAGCCCTGTTCAGCTTCGGGGAAAGCATTGCCCACAATCACATCGTCGATGCGTTCTTTATCAATTTGCGGAAAATCTTGCATGAGTCGCTTTATGACGAACATGGCCAAATCGTCGGGGCGCGTATTGCGGAATTTACCCCGTGGGGCTTTACCAACTGCTGTTCGGTATCCGCCTATTATATATGCATTCATTATAATCGTTTTTCTTTGGTTTGTGTAAATAATTAATTGCGCAAAATTTTGCCATTTTTAATCAATGACTGCATACGCTCAAGCGTTTTGCGGGTCATACAAAGCTCAACAAATGCTTTACGCTCAAGTTCGAGCAGATATTCTTCGCTTACCTCGGTGAGTGGGGCAGTGATGTCGCCACCGGCAAGTACAAAGCCAAGTTTCTCGGCTATTATCTTGTCAGTGCTTCGCGTCCCATAATCTTAATGTCTTTGCGGGGAGCGGGTTTTACATAACCTTTTTCTACCATCAGCAGCGCAGCTTTCTTGGCATTGGCCAGTTGCATCTCGCGGCTTACTATTATCTCGTCTTGTCCTTTGCGCAGGTAACCCAGGTCGAATGCTTCGTAGCCTGACATGGATACTTTGGCCTGACCAATGGTGAGGTATCGGTTCTGGAAAGAGTTCATGCGCACATCGCCATCTCTGAGTTCGTCAGACAATCTGAGTGCAAACTCTTTGGTTCCGCCACCACCGGGTATTACCCCTACACCAAATTCTACTAGTCCCATGTAGGTTTCGGCATGGGCTATTACTTTATCGGTATGCATACATATTTCGCATCCACCACCCAG
>JAIFMY010000189.1 GCA_020048155.1 Bacteroidota bacterium | reverse complement strand
AGTAATGGTTTTGCCAGATTCAGCGTAAATTTTACCAACCAGTCTTTGTATGGTAGAATTGGCAGGCAGTGGACCTCCTTGCCCGAGGGAATTGCAATTTCTGTCGCCCATATCACCAACCATTTCCCATTCCTGAGTTGTGGTTGTATTGCGAGTAGGAGCATACCAATTAGCTGTACCAATGGGTGCCCAAATGGAGTATCCCCCAAAACCATCCACTTTAGGTATTTTCATCCAAAAATAATTTTTACCATCGCGTCGGTATACTGAACTTTGCTCTATTCCGTGATTTCCACTGTAGTCTTTAAGTACAGTCCCCTCTGCAAAATCGGTTTCTACTTCAAATTCCTGCCTGGTATTCGAGTTGTCGGTTGCACCAATAAGGGCTTTCATGCTACGTTCTATAACTAAACGGTCAGCAGCCTGGTATCTTACTTTATAGGCACCATCTTTGAAATTGAGGTTTTGGTGGCACCAAATGATGTTTTCGATTTTAGAACGAGTAGGCAAATCAGTAGTATTTGTTGGTAGGTGTGTCCATCTTTTACCATTAGAAACATTAAACAAATCTTCGAAGAATAATTGTGGGCTGCCGTCTAATGCCAGAGCTATGGCATATACCACGGGCAAACGAGCATCAAACGGATCTATATGTGGGGCAAGCTCGCTACCTGTATTCCATCCGGTATAGTTTCCGTTGGCGTCGTAAGTCGGGCGGAAAGTATCATGATTATTTACAAAAGGAACAGTACGATGCACGTACAAATTGGGAGTAGCATAATAAGTAACACGGCTATCTTGCTGTTGAGCTGGGATAGAGCCCAGGTCGTAGCCACCACCGCTGCTGATAACACCATATAGTGCACTGCGCAAACCAAAATCGAAAGTCCCCATCAGTTCATCGCTTCCCCCATTTGATGTTTTTACATTGTTCATATAAGTATCCAAATCGCTTTTTCCGCCAACATATTCACCCACGTTGAACATGGCTTCGCCTAAGTTAGCCCAACCATTAAGATATTTTACATTGTAACTAAGGTCTTGTTGCACAAAATACGGGAAATGCTTAACGGCATCCCACCTGAAACCATCAACTCCGGTTTGTTTTGCGAACCACAAAATCCATTGTCTGGCCTGATCCCGGTTGTATTTATCGGCCTGCGAAGGGTTATACACTGCATTGGTGCTGAGTCCGTAACCATTTCCGGTTCCTGTTTCCTGGTATCCATAACAGAAATCGGGGCCCCAGTGTGGGGTTGTCCAATCGTCGGAATTGTGGTTGTGTCCTAAATGTGGGTGAAAGTTGGTGTAATTTTTTGACCAACGCCCTTCGCGGGCTAGATACTCAGCAGCAGTTAGTACACCATCATGTGGGAAAGGTGTATTCCAGCATGTATACCTGAAATTTTTGTAACCGCTGTTTGTTATGATTGAGTATGAAGTTTCGGGATCCTGTCCTCCGCTGCCATCGTTGTTTCCTGCACCATCCACATGGTTGAGCACTATGTCTTGTATAACTTCTATACCATTGGCATGCATTACGGCAACCATACGCAGAAATTCATCTTTTGTACCAAAACGTGTAGTAGTTGAACCTTTCTGGTATTTGTCGCCCAAATCGTAATGGTCGAAAGGTGAATAACCAACCGAATTTGTACCGGTATTTTTGTAGGAGGGGGGAATCCAAACGGCATCTACACCCATAGTTCGAAGGCGCGGAGCTAGTTCGGTTAGATAATTTGCCCAGCTGTTTGGGTAGTTTCCATTCCAGTAGTCCCACCAGAATGCCTGCAGAACTAATTTTTTAGAAGTAGTTTGTCCAAATACAGTACCAACCGCCAAAAAGAAAAGAATGATGGCTTGAACTATAATTTTCATTGTAAACTTATTCATGAGCGTAAAGTTTAGAATAGATATTACGTAATCTATGAGCAATAAAAAACGTAAATACATTGTAAGTATGCTTGGTATCTGCAAATATAATACAATGATTTATAAAAGCTAAAATCTGTTTAATCCAAATAATTATGGATCAATACATTTTAACTTAATCTGAAGTAGGTCTTATTATATCGCTTGTGCATTTTACATAAAATTTGTTGCAACGAGTAGCGAATTTCCTTTGATGGATTTACAAAAAATTGAAAAGTGGATAACTAAATTTGTGTATATGATATAAATTCCGCTGCAAATTATAGCAATTATATAAAAAAGGCCATCTCAATCTGAAACTGAGATGGCCTTATTCTATTTCAAATGAGGAGTTATTATCTTTTTAATTCTGCTCGCGTTTCAATTTGGCTTCGTTCAGCTGATTTTTAATATGCATCATATGCATTTTACGTTGTGCAGTTGTTTTGGCAGAATGGGCTATAAAATACATCACCGGTATAAGCACCAGGGTAAGGAATGTAGCAAAGCTTAAGCCGAAGATGATGGTCCATGCCAATGGGCTAAAGAAGGCAGTAATATCGCTACCAAATCCAAGATGAGGATTGAGATGCGAGAATAGGGTCTCGAAATTGATTTTAAGACCTATGGCTAACGGAACCAGACCTAAGATTGTGGCTGTAGCTGTAAGTAATACCGGGGTTATACGAGTTTTACCAGCCATGATGATAGCTTCACGCGTGCGATAACCTCGTTCTATGAGGACATCAGTAAACTCAACCAGCAAGATTCCATTTCGCACCACGATACCAGCCAGTGCTACAATACCCAATCCAGTCATAACTATCGATATTTCCATTCCAAAAATGATGAAACCAAGCAATACACCTATTATGCTGAATATTACTTCGACGAGTATGATTACAGGTTTAGATATGGAATTGAATTGAGCTATGAGTATAAATAGAATCATGAATAACGAAAGTAGCATAGCTGAGCTCAAAAATTGCATTACTTCAATTTGATCTTCCTGCTCACCGGTAAGTTTAATGTCTATACCTTCGGGCCTGTTGAATGAAGGAATGGCTTTAGTTATCTGTGTATTTATTTCGTTGGCATTGTATCCGGAAATAACATTTGAAGCCAGGGTTATAACCCTTTTAACATTCTTGCGCTTAATAGCAGAATATGTATTGTCGTACTCTACTTTGGCCACTGCCGACATAGGAATCTGACGAAGCAAACCAGTATTCATATCCCTATAAGTAATTTTTGAGTTGAGCACTTTATCAATGCTTTCGCGCGTATTTTCTGCAAATCGCAATTGAATAGGGTATTGCTCTTCTCCATCACGGTACTTAGATATTTCTTTCCCAAGAATCGCAGTTCGTATTTCAGAACCTACCTGAGCAGTGGTTATACCTTCGCGGTTGGCTCGTTCGCGGTCTATTTTTATCACTATTTCAGGTTTGGTTTCATCAAAGTCCGACTTCAATTGTTCTATACCCTCAATATTTAATCCTTCCACATAATCTTTGAACGCATTTGTGGTTTTTATAAGCTCATTCAAATCGTCGCCGCTTATTTCTATATTGATAGGTTTTCCGCCAGCTGGAGGCCCCATCTGGTTTTGACTTACAGTAATTTGAGCACCTTTTATATCCTTTACTGCATCGCGTATCTGATTGAGGTAGTTGCTTGTAGGAGGACCGGTACGTTCAGAATACATCACAAACGCAACGGTTACTTTACCTTTATTGGCTGTAGTAGAGCGGTCGAACATATTTTCTGAAGCTCCCAGTGCTACGTTTCCAATGATGGATTCTACATCGGGGTTCACATCGCCCATAACTCCTTGAACACGTTTTTCAACTATGTTGGTTATACTATCTGTCACTGCTATATCGGTACCTACCGGTAGTGTGATATAAGTATAAATGTACTGTGGGTCTGAATTTGGAAAAAAGACCACTTTCAAATTTGCCATTCCTGCCAATATGAATGTAAAGAAGAACAATACGACCATACTTCCAAGCATATAGTATGGCGTGCGACCACGCAATACCCAACGAAGCAGATGCTCATACTGGTTCATGATGGCAGGTATAATCTTATGCTGAAATTTCACGAGTATTTTATATCCGTAGAAATTGTGTAATAGAATAGATAATGCCATGAAAAGCATGAAATTGCCTATACCGTGTGAGCTGAACAAATGGGCTATGATACCTATACCTGCTGCAATACCGGTATAAGTGTATACACGTTTTTTATTTATCACATCTTCTTCATCTTCGTGTTTCATGAATGAAACCGCGAATACAGGGTTGATGATGTATGCCACTATAAGCGACGCAAACAAGGTGATGATAAGTACCACCGGTATAAAGTGCATAAATTTGCCCGTGACTCCCGGCCAAAATACCAATGGGAAAAATGGTGCCAAGGTGGTAAGCGTACCTGATAAAATGGGTATAAATACCTCACCGGCTGCATATTTAGCAGCTTGTACTATATTGAACTTGCCTCTGTATTGGTAGTAAATGCGGTGGGTGTTTTCTACCACCACTATGGCATCGTCTACTACTATACCGAGTGCAAAAATGAATGAAAACATTACCAACATGTTCATGGTGTACCCTATCTGCGGCATGATGATGTATGCCAGCGCCATACTAAGAGGTACTGATAGGCCAACGAATACTGCATTGGTTAGTCCCATGAAAAACATGAGTACAATGGTTACCAATATAAAGCCTATGATGATGGTATTGTTGAGTTCTTCAAGTGTAGAAAGAGTAAATTTAGAAGTATCTCCACTGATTACAACTTTCAGGTTATTAGGCAGTTTGTTCGATTGCAGTTCATCCATGGCAAGCTTTATCTTTTCGGCAGCGTTCAGTAGGTTTTCACCACTTTTCTTTATTATATTCAGAGTTACCACATTATTCCCGTCAAGTCGGGCATAGCTTTCACGTTCTTTGGTGGCATCAACTATGGTGGCTATATCCTTCAGCTTTACAATAGCTCCGCTACCGCTTTTAAACTGTATGTTTTCTATGGTAGCTATGTCTTTGAACTCTCCATCAACACGGATACTGTGGCGCATACCTTGCAAATTGAGTGTACCGCCGGAAATGGTTATGTTTTCTCGGGATACCGCAGTTTCAATATCGTAAAATGAGACAGAAGAAGCCTGCATTTTGTATATATCCACATTAATTTGTATTTCACGGTCGAGTGCACCAATGATGTCTACGCGTGTTATTTCTTTGAAAGACTCGATACGGTCTTGAACTACTTCGGCATAGCTCTTAAGTTTGGCCATATCTATATCCCCCGAAAGGTTTATCTGCATAATGGGCATCTCAGAAAAGTCTATTTCTACTACTTGAGGTTCTTGTGGTAGGTTGTTAGGCAAGTCTTTGCGGGTTTTATCTACTGCATCCTTCACTTTGCGTTTTGCATCGGCTACATCCACATCGGTATTGAACTCTACACCAATGCTAGAAAAGTCTTGCACTGAACTACTTGTAATTTTCTTAACACCCGAAATCGATTTGATATTTTTTTCGAGAGGCCTGGTTATCAGGTTTTCTATGTCTGCAGGCGAAGAACCTGGATATATAGTATTTACAAGAATGGTGGGGATAACTATATCCGGAAATTGTTCCTTTGGTATTTCACGGTAGCTAATGGCCCCGAATATGCTAAGAATAATAATCAGGAAGTATACAGCTGATTTATTATCGATAGCCAGACTGGTGGGCTTAAATTCTTTGAATTGTTTCATTGCATTTGTTGGAATTGAATGTACTTCAAATTTTACATTTAATAGAAATCTGGGGTTCAGATTTTAACAGGAGTACCATCTTCAAGCTCGGCAAAGCCCATGGTGATAACTTTTTCGTCTACACTAAGTCCTTCCAGTATTTCTACTTGTCCGTTGTAATCTCTGCCTATTTTCACTTCTTTCTTGCGAGCTACCATACTATCATCTTTTCCTTCAGCTACATACACATACTTTTTGTTATTTTCAGTTTGTATGTAATTTATAGGCAATACAATGGTGTTCTCTTTTTTATAATCGTTTATTTTAAGTACTGTGAGCATATTTGCTCTGTATTCAAAATCTTTTGGTACAAATTTTACAATCACCTGAAAGGTACGATTTATTGGGTTTATGAATTTTGAAGAAAAATCGAGGGTTGCATTGATTTCCTTATCCAAATCAGGGAAAAATACCTGCACATCTGCTCCTTTTTTTATGAAAGGAGAATAAGTTTCAGATACATCTGCAATTACTTTTGCTGTTGAGAAATTGATGATTTTGATGAGCGGCAAACCCGGTGAAACTGCCTGGCCTACTTTGATTGATATTTCTTCTACTGTACCATTGATGGGTGAAATAAGACGAGCCATATCTATTTGCTCTTTCAGCGTTGCTATTTGATTTTCGAGTGCTTCCTTGTTGTTTTTGGCAGAAAGATATTGTACTTCAGAACCGATTTTTTGTTCCCACAATGCTTTCTGGCGATTGTACAAATCAGTTACAAAACCAAGTTGCGACTGCAATTGTTTGAGGGTGGTCTGCATTACATCATCGTTCATGATGGCTAGTGTCTGGTCTTTTTTTACAAAATCGCCTTCACTTACCAATAGTGTTTTTATAAGTCCCATAGACTGGGCAGTGGCGCTTACGTTTTCTTCTCCATCTAATTTGCCTTGCACCTCTATGAAGTGGTTGAATGTTTGCAGTGCCACCGGAGTTACCGTTACACTAACAAAATTTTTAACCTTCATGGTGGTATCTGTTTTTGCTATATCAGCACTTAGCAAATCTATTTTTGCAGTGAGTTCATCACGTTCTTTCATCATTTTTTCCAATTCAGCTTTTTTGTCGGAACTGCAACCGAATATAAGCATGAGCGAGAATAGAAGTATAGCTGGCTTCTTCATAGTAATATTGTGTATGATATTTGATTACTGAATTATTGATTTACAATTTTTTCGAGAGCAAGTTTTGCGTTGAGAAGTTCAACCACCGCCTGAAAATAGCTCGATTGCGCACTGAAATACTGGTTTTGTACTTGCGTAAGGTCTAAACCCGACGAAACACCTTCTCTATATTTAATGAGGGTTTTCTCGTATATCTTTTTTGCAAGATTATAATTTTCAGTCTGGTTCTTGAGTTTATCGTCTGCAGCCAGAAAATCGTTCTTTGCTTTTTCAAAAGCTATATTGAGCGAAGTATTTACTTGATTTTTTAAGTTCTCAACTTTCTCGAGCTCCATGCGAGCCTGGCTCACTTTTGATAAGCGCTGACCGCTGCTAAAAAGAGGAATAGTGAGTGCAACACCAAATACATCGGGCGGCTGGAAGTTGAAGTCTGGTGCATTGAGTTGCTCTTGGTGGCGGTAAAACGCTGCCAAGGTGGGCAAAAACTTAGAGCGCTGTTGTTGATAGCTCAATTTCATGAGTTTTTCTTGTACTTCCACCAGTTGGTAATCAATGTTTTTGTTTATATCGAAACTTGTGAGAATTAAACTGTTGATTGTAGATTCATTTATTTGTTCTTCCAACTTTGAAGTAAGCACCAAGTTGTCGTTGTAATTGATACCTAACTGAAGTTTGAGTAAATTCCGAGCTACGTCTACCTGCCTTTTGAGCGAGATAAGTGTGTTACGCAGGTTAAGTGACGTAAGGCTTATTTGTTGATAATCTGTCTCTTCTATAAAACCCTGCTTGTACATGGCATCCATGTCGGCTTGTATCTTCATCATGTTGGTATAGCTAGAGTCGAGTATTTGGTGGTTTTGCTCCAACACCAATACCAAAAAGTACGTCTGAGCTACAGTTTCTTTTACCGTAATCACTGCTTTGTCTTTGTTTCGCTCGGAAAATGATTTGTAGATGCGGCTAGCCTGTAAACCAACAAGGTATTCGCCACTAAAAAGCAATTGTGATACAGTCAAATCGAAAGTAGTGTTTGATTTTGAGCCTAAGTCTATGCTACTCATTACCAATTCATGATAGTGATCATTGGGGTCGGCGGTTTCGGTGATATATATGGGAACCAGAGTTCCCATTTGGAGCTGCGGAACTGTAAATTGATATTGGAATGTTCCCTTTAGCTCAGCTTGTGGTAAACCAATGGCGGTTGTTTCCCATACTTTTTTCTTGGCAATGGCAATATCCAATTCAGCATTGAGCACCGATGCATTGTGCTCGGTGGCAAACTGTGTAGCTTGCTCAAGCGATAAGGAAAATACCCTTACCGAATCCTGTGCAGTTACACTTGAAACGAGCAGCATGAACAGCAACTGCCCGATTATAAGGTACCTAATAGTTTTCATTTGCATAGTATTGATTTAACTTCTCTTCAAATATTTTTATTCCTTCGGTGGTACATATGCCGCGCATATGGTACTCTTGTATTTGTTTGAAAATTTCTTGTGCCGAGTACTCTGAGATAGGAAACAAATCATTGTCTATTTGCGATTCTATACGGGCCAATTGCAGTTTGGTAATGATGTTTACGTTCAGATTGTCTCTGTAAAGCTTTTCGGCTATGCCTTTGTTGAGGTTATTGGTCATAGACTCAAATGCAAATGCATGCTTTTTTTCAGTAAATTTGCGATAAATATTGGGATAATATTTTCGTAAATCGAAGTTGATACCCCGGTTGTGGTATTTCTCTATGGTACGCGCTATGTGTGAGTTTATGGCCAATGTCTCCTCCACTGCATTCATGTTGGCTTTCTGAATGGTTTTTATTTCCTCTTGCACATTTACCAACAAAAAATCGAGTACTTTACTTACCAAACTTTCTTTGTCTTCAATAAACTGATAAAGTGTTTTCTTCGAAATACCTAATTCGCGTGAAATATCATCCATGGTGATGCTTTTTATGCCATATTTTATGTACAGCTCACTTACACGCAGACAAATATTTTTTACTTCAGAATTCATATTACAAAAGTATGATCATAAAGTGAACTCAGGAAACTAAAAAATGTTAAATAGTTTTTAAAGTTTACAAGATTTATTCCTAAAAAAATCAGTAATTGCATTCGTTTGCATAATTATTGGGTGTGTTTATAGTACTACTGTACTAAACATAAGTACCTATCATATTGAATTATACGTATGCTCAGCGTTATAGCTGCTACATTCCTTTCTCTAAAGATATTTTAACAATACGTACTTATCGAAGTTTCATTCTGTATAGTGAATGACGCTCAATTATTCAACAAAATAATTGGCGAAGCCCCATATGAATGAAATTTAAAGTAATTTTATATTGAATAACATTTCACATATATATATAACCCGAATTATTCACAAAACTAAAATCCTCATCAAAGAAACTGGTTTTTGATATTTTTAGTTTAGATGGTTAAAAATGTTTGGGTATTA
>JAIFMY010000148.1 GCA_020048155.1 Bacteroidota bacterium | reverse complement strand
CAGACACAGGACATTCGGGGTGTGGCGCAGTTGGCTAGCGCACTTGCTTTGGGAGCAAGGGGTCCTCCGTTCGAGTCGGAGTACCCCGACTGAAAACCCGCAAAAATCTGATAACAAAGACTTTGCGGGTTTTGCCTTTAAAAAACGAGACAAAAACGAGACAGCCAATTTTTTTGACCCCACATGCTATACGTTAAGGCATCCCGCTTTCTTTAAGGTTTTAATCTTCTCCCACCATTTCAAAAAGTCGTATTCTTGCAATTGGTTTATTTTATAAATTGCATGCATATATTCCGAGGAGGAACGGAAACCATTTACAAATAATTCATATGAAAAAAATATTCATACTCAACCTTTTGCTGGTATTTCAAATTGGCATTTCTCATGGTCAGATCACCATGCAATCACCAAAATTTGGTTTTCTCGGCATGCAGTATTTAAAATTTGTAACGGAAAAAATAGGTATATGTACTGTTGATGGCTATATATATAAAACTACCGATGGAGGAATAACTTGGGAAAAGAAAGGTATTGAAGGTGTTCAATTGGCTTCATTGTTCTTTGTAAATCAATATGCAGGGTATGCGTGCACCATTTCCGGTAAAATTCTGAAAACAACAGATGGCGGAAACAATTTCACTGAAGTCTATAATTTAGCATATGAACCTTACACTGATAACATTACAATTTACTTTTCGTCAGAATTAAAAGGCTTAATCAGATCCGAATCATCCGGGAAAATTTATTCTACAACAGATGGTGGATTGTCATGGAATCAAGCTACTGAAGCCAAACCTAATGGGGCCTTCTTCATACAAAATGATTCTGTGTATTATTATGGCAAAGCCGGGACTAGTAATTATGAAATACATAAAACCATTGACGGTGGAAAAACTTGGTCGATGTTAAGCAATATTCCGGCAAGTTCAGTATTTTCCATTCAGTTTATCAACTCAAAAACTGGTTATGTGCATGGGGTCGTTTCTAATAGATTTGAAGCATTGTACACCACCAATGATGGAGGCATTACATGGTCTGAGAACATATTACATCAGTACGAAAACCCATTAATAAGTACATTGTATTTCGTAAATGAGACCAAAGCTTATGGCTTTAGTCAAGACCATGACATGGTATTTGAAACCAATGATGGAGGAAAAACATGGAAAACAATACACTTCAATCTTCCAAACCATATTAGAGTTCATATTAGCCAAATATACTTCTATAACAAAGACATAGGATATATGGCAGGTGCAGGAGGTTTTTTCTTAACTACTAAAAACGGAGGTGAAACCTGGGAAGCACAAAATGAATCTATGGCCCTAAACGATCTCAATTCTATCTGTGCCATTAATTCTTCTGAAAAGATTATTGTAGGTGATTATGGTTCTGTTTATAAACTTAAGGATGGCAATTATCAACAAATTAACATAAATTCTACTGAACATCTAACCTCTGTTAGTTTCGCCGACGAAACTCATGGTGTAATTACTGCTACTAATGGATACATATACACTACTTCAGACGGTGGTACCAATTGGAAGAGTCAAAAGCTAAGCCAATATAAGCTCAATAAAGCTTTGTTAAAAGGCGACAAAGGAATTGTTTGTGGTGATAGAGGCACTATCTATTCAACCAGCGATAAAGGGAATACATGGAAAGACATTTCTTATACCAATACCAGTTGGGGTGTACCCTACCATATAGTGACTGGGGAGATGCTTAACGGAGATACAATATTTGTATTAGGTACATTTGAACAATCTGATGGTATTTTTCTCAAATACTATTCTATATTAATAAAGTCTTATGATGGTGGAAGAACATGGACAGAACAAACTTTAACAGATGATAGATCTTTATGGAACTTTGCCATAAAAAAAATCTCATCAAATACCATTCTTATTTACTCCGGATATTTATGCTTTAAATCTACCGACAACGGTAATACTTGGAAACACATTGCATATATGACTGATTTTATAAACTCGGTTTATCTTACAAGTTCAAATGAGGTATATGCTACTTCACCTAACGGATTAAATAAAATAAAAGATAATGGCTACTCTTGGGACAAAATATATAATGCACCATCGGATGTTTTTTTAAGAGACTTATGCATTAAAGATTCAGATACGATTCTTATTGGAAATAATGGATTGCTTCTTAGCAATACTCAACTAAATAATCAATTGCAAACTTATCCTTTAACAATAAATGAAGGATTCCTTTCGGTATCATGTGAAGACACCCTAATCTTTAGTGCCGAATATCATGCAACTGAAATTAGCGTAATTTCAAACTTAGAGTTGTTTGCTTATTCTGATTATGATTGGCTGCCCGGCACAAGTGTCTATTTTGGTAAACTAAACATTGTCGCTATTGAAAATGTAACTGGCGCAGACAGAATTGGCCATATTTTTATTAGATCTAAGGGTATAGGTCCATACTCTAAAATGCTTACTATTGTGCAAAAAGGAGCAACATCTACCGGAATAGAGCAGAATAATAGCAAGATACAGATTTTTCCAAACCCTGCAAGTAAGCAAATTACAATCAGTGGTTTACATCAGTCAGGGATTGTGATGATATTTACTATGGAAGGCAAGCTTGTAAAGCAGCAAACTATCGCAAACAACAATTTAGATGTGAGCGATTTACCTAAAGGCATGTACATAATCAAAATTATTACCGACAACAAGGAGGTATACTCATCCAAAATAATGAAGGAATAAGTTATAGATCTGAAAATAGCCCTAGCTCGGTTTCCAGTGTTCGGAGACATAACCGAGCTATCGACTTGTTGCATTTTCAAATTCCCACATTTTGGCTTAATGGACAAAATTGATGCTAAAAAGTCCTATACCCTTTGATACTACTAGCTTTGCGCGATGTCAAAGGGTATGATTAAAAAAAATGGTTTTATTGTGATAGTAAAATCACCCAGAAAAATGGTTTTTCAAAAGGATTTCAACGATTCAAGTGTACAGCTTAGGTGCATTTCAGAATGCCTATTAAACGCAGAAAAAGGTTCATTGATGAGTTTTTGAAGGCATAGGAACCTCTGAAAAAGTAAAGGGAGCCCAATGATTGAACTCCCTAATTTTTGACTTTTATCATCGGTTAAAGGGTTATCCCTGGTGGCTACTCTCCAGCAGAGCCCACTTCAATATGGCTAGATAAAACAAATGAATTTCAATTACAAGAAGTTCCGAAAATAAACAGCATCAATTTTGTCCATTACTTTCAAATTTTCAAATTAGTGCTATTTTCAAATTGACATATTAGCCATCGTTTTACGTCAGAAAAATGCATATTTGCAACTGAACTTAAATGTGGCCATACCATGACCAAGAAAAACTACATACTCCTTGCGCTCATTATACTCAAATTCTTTCTGCAATACTTGCTACTTAGCCCGGAATATGAACTGCAGCGCGACGAATTTCTGCACCTCGACCAAGCCAATCACCCCGCATGGGGATACACTTCGGTACCTCCGCTCACTTCATTTATTTCCTCCATCATCCAATTTTTGGGAAATGGTATTTTTTGGGTGAAATTTTTTCCTGCCTTGTTTGGTGCACTCACCGTGTGGGTGGTCTGGAAAACTGTAGAAGAACTGAAAGGTGGTATGTTTGCCCTTACGGTCGCTGCAACAGGTGTTATTTTTTCGGCCTTATTGCGCATCAATACCCTATATCAGCCAAACTCGCTCGATATACTCTGCTGGACTGCACTGCTATATGCGCTTGTAAGGTACGCCCGCGTGCCCGCGTCGGGCTGGATATATGTTGCAGCAGTATTTTTTGCATTGGGTATGCTCAATAAGTACAATATAGCTTTCCTGGCCATGGCTTTGCTACCAGCACTTCTCATAAGTCCACAACGAGCATGGCTGAAAGACCCCAAAATATACACTGCCGGCATTATTTCACTTATGATCATATCGCCCAATTTTATATGGCAGTTCCAAAACCAGTTTCCGGTGATTGGGCACATGCAAGAGTTGGCCGAAACCCAATTGGTGAATGTAAACAGGACGGACTTCCTGAAATCGCAACTGTTGTTCTTTTTAAGCTCAGTACCCCTCATAGTTTTGGGCGTGATAGCGTTATTCATTTTCCCCGAGTTTAAACCTTATCGTTTTCTTTTCTGGAATTTTATATTCGTACTACTCATATTTCTCTATTTCAGGGCAAAAGACTATTACACCATTGGCCTCTACCCCATTTACATTGCATTTGGGGCAAAATATGCAGAGATTTTGCTCGAAAAAGGTAAATGGAAAGTTTTACGACCGGCTTTTTTTGTTTTTCATTTGGCCTTTTTCGCTATACTCTACCCTGTGGCATTTCCGAATAAGTCGCCCGAGGAAATTGTAAAAAACAATACTTTGCAGAAAGATTTGGGGCTACTCAGGTGGGAAGATGGCAAAGACCACCATTTGCCACAAGATTTTGCCGATATGCTAGGCTGGCATGCATTGGCTCATAAAGTAGATAGCGTATTGATGGGGATGCCTCATGCAGAAAAAACCCTGGTACTTTGCGATAATTATGGCCAAGCAGGTGCCATCAATTATTACAAAAGGTTCGATGCATATGTAGCTCAATCGTTCAATGCCGATTACAAGAACTGGTTAAACTTGGATACTGTATGGACTGATGTAGTATTGGTAAAAGACAAAGATGATGAAGACAAACTACGAAACGAAGAGCGCCCACTATTTGATACTGTATATTGTGCAGCCATTCGCATAAGTCCGTATGCCCGCGAAGACAGCATATACATATATGTACTGCAAGGTACACGTATAGATATAAACCAGCGTTTGAAAGCAGAGCTTCAGGAAAATGAAAAGGAATGATGCTAACTGCTAAAAGCACCTTATGCATTTTTGTTCATTCTGAATGAACAATATCCTATGTTTTTGTTCATTCACTTTGAACAATATTACATTTTTTTGTTCATTCACTTTGAACAATATCATTTCAGTCCCATTTTTCCCCACATAAAAAAACTACGGCATAGTTGTAAAGCTAAGCCGTAGTCATGTAAATGATTCGCAATTTAATTTTTCACTTAACCCAAATTGGTGTATTCGTGGTAAAACATTTCAGCGAGTCTCGACATATTCAAATTCCCACATATTCAAATTCTCACATTTTCAAATTTTCAAATTAGCTTATTTTCAAATTAACCTCTTTTTCAAATTAGCCCTTACAAATTGCATCCCCCGGTAAAATTGCGGGCGGAGAATTTTTGTTCGGCTGCACCGGAGAAGTTTTTGATGGTGATTTTAAGCATATTGTCGCCGCTTCGCTTAGGCGAGCAATATTTCAGCAAATAGTAGCTGTTCGACTCATCCTTTATGCGCTCAGCCATACGGCCAAAAGTGGCAGTAAGCTGGGTCAGATTGGCAGCAATCTCAAAACCATCACGGCCAATATTTTTAAGCACACCTTCGTCGACCTCGCCCCCCAAGCCTATTGTATAATATGAAATATGCGCCCGGTTCTGATCTATGGCCGATGAAGCAGCGCTATACGTCACCCGGTTGGCTTGGTCGGTACCATCGGTAAAAAACACCAACGAAGTATTGGCCAGCATTTGCATAGAAGTGTAATAGTTGTAATAATTTTTACCATTTGTAATGCCGTCAATCACCGAACCGTAGAAGTTGGTAGAATTGTCGGAACTAATATTGGAAGTTATGCCCATGATTGCATTTTTCAAATCTGTTTTGTTGGTAGTCATATCAACAAGTGTATGCATCTCAGCCGCTCCATCAAACCATTTTATGCCCATACGAAAAGAGCCAAAATTCACATCATCGGCTGCCGGCATGATGCTCTCAACAAAACTGGCTGCAGCATTCTTAAGTGGTTCCAAGTTTTGCGAAGCCAGTATACTGCCGCTGAGGTCGAGGTAAAGAATGGTACTGTACATAAACTGAGTGGCTACCGGAAATATTTTTCGGCTGGCTTCGTATTCAGAAATCACTTTTCCATTCTCGTAAATCTCAAAATCAGTTACATCCAGGTACGGAATAGGCTTACCATTGCAGTCTTTCACCTTAAAAAGAATAGAAACATTGGCTGGAGTAGCTGTAGTTGTTTGCAGGAGCTCAATCTTTGCGCATTTGGAAAGATCTTCATCCTTGCCACATTGTGTGAGCGAGAACAACAATACAATAACCGGAAAGTAAAATAAAATTGATTTGTAATTCATGTTCGTTGGTATAAGTATATAGTGATGAAAAAAAAGTAAAGGTTGCTTCTGTGTGTACCTTTTCAAACATTTTTAGTATGATACCAAAAACGGCAAAAAAGTTGTGTGTATTTCAGAAAAATAAAAGAAATATTTTACATGTCGGGGCGGTAATCGAGCAGAACGTATCTCGTTACACTTTTTACGATACTTTTCCTTAGCGTAGCCCTTACACGTCCAATGTTTTCAGGAGCATCGTCCTTAGGCCAGCTTGCAGGATCTGCATTTATATCCACACAAGCCCCCGAACCGGCTATATAGTTTATCAGAATTGCTGTAAATGTGCTGTCGGCATTCATTTTCAAACTCTGTGTCTGGGCAAAGCGCATTTCCCCGCCTTCTGATTTTGGAAATGTAAAATAGCCGCCTTCGTATTGAATTTCGTACACAGATACGGGCTTTTGTATTTTTTTACCAAAAAACAAAAAGATGGCTGAATCTACTTTCTCTTTACTTAGCTGAGAGGTATACTCATCTACATTCATTATACTAGCGGGGTCGGTATTGATAAGGTAATTCACCCCAAAACCAATTAGTGCTTCATCGGTAAATGCATTGCTATCAGCTGGCGAGATGCCCGCTTTCAGAATTTGCGTAAAATAGTCGTTGAGTTCTATTCTGGTTTGCTCGTCAAAAACATCGGCAGAAACTTGTTTCAACTCCTTTTCATCTCCATTTCCACCACATCCGGCCATCAGCCATGCGGATAGTATGAAAACTAAAAAATTCTTTTTCATAAAAGATTAATTATTAATGGATTTCATGCAAATATAGCAATACATATGGCTGCAGACAAACAATAATAAAAAGGGCGAATAAAACATATCAGATGCATGAATAAAAAAACACAAAAAAACCGCCCCATGTAAATAAGGCGGTTTGTATAAATATTTCGGTATCCGAATTATTCCATGGTGTAAGCCATATGCGTTTGTTTTGCATACTCGTACCATTTGTCCATACCATCACCGCTTTGGGCAGAAACTTCGAAAAATTTGATCCCTTTGTTTACTTTCAGTACGTTGTTTTTGGCTTCATCTACCGAGAAGTTGAGGTGTGGCAACAAATCTGTTTTATTGATGATACACACATCGGCAGTTTGGAACAAAAATGGGTATTTCTGTGCTTTGTCCTCGCCATCGGTAGTAGCAAGTACCACTACACGCATAGTCTCACCGAGATCCATGTGTGAAGGAGTAGTCATATTACCAAGGTTTTCGATAACAACCATTGAATTGTCAGGCATATGCAGCAGGTCTATCCCTTGGCGTACCATGTTGGCATCCAGGTGATTTTCGGTACCGGTATTGATTTGTACCACCGAAGCACCAGCATGCTGAATGCGATTCGCATCGTTCATAGACTGCTGGTCACCAGCCACAACGAAGAAATCAACATCTTTGTTGTTGTCGGCTATCCAACGCTCCATGAAAGCGGTTTTTCCAGCACCGGCTGAGCCCATCAGGTGAACAACAGTTGCATTTTTACGTTCGAAGAATATACGGTTGTCTTCGGCTGTTTCGTTGTTGCGACGAATCATTTCGGCAGTGGCCACCGCAACCACCGCCACCATGTGAGTGACCATGACTATGTCCGTGGCTATGGCCATGATCGTGATCATGACCGCTACCGCAACCACATCCGCTTTCCATTTCGTCTTCGAATTCGCCAGTACTGCAAGCACAATCGCTACCGCATTCGCAGGTTTCTTCTTCGTCGTGCATGTGCTGGGTATTTATATCTTCTTCATGATGATTACATCCACATCCCATTGTAATTAAGTATTTGGAGATTAATGATATATTGTATTTAATTGAATGCCCGGATTTTTAGCGAGAATGTTGCAAATATAATTCAAATTCACAAAAAAATGATTCTTGTCATGTTATTTTTTTGTGAAGCACCATTGTATCACTCCCTCCCCTGAATGGCCGGGAGTGATATAAAGCAAAATCCAAAGGCAATTTCGTCAATTAATCCTGACTATTGCCATCGTGTCCACCTTTTTTGCAACAGCCCGGCAGATTTTCGTAAGCTTTTGCATCGGCTGCAGTATTGTCGGCATCGTAACCAATCATGTTTATAGCTTTGCGTATTTTATCGGCATCTGTTTTTTTGGTATTGTACACCACCGTTACAACTTTGTCATCCAGATTGAGATCCGAAGATTTTACACCTTTTTCGTAAGCGAGTCCTTTTTCAATGGCATCTTTGCACATACCGCACTGTGCAGAGGTTTGAATCTTTATTTCAGCATATTTTTTGCCCTTTTGAGCCACTGCAACATTGTTGGTTAAAATACTTCCTGCAAAAAGCAGCATCATGAACAGAATAATCTTGTTTTTCATATGTGTAATGTTTAAAAAAAATGATTGTGATTGATTTATTTTATTTTGAAACGAAAACCTGCATAAAAGACCCTGCCACTCATAGGACCCCAAATTTGTGAACTATCGAAATATTCACCAAAAGGCTCATCAGCAGCTATTATAGGATTGGGCTGAGTGTAATCGGTAGCATTTTCAACCCCTGTATACACTTCAAACATTTTGAACCTACGGGTAACCTGAAAATGGAGAATATAATAAGGATCAGAAACAGTATTTCTCTGGTATTCAAGCGGATTTTCTTGAGTACTTGGTACACGGCTTTCCCCGTAATACTGATTGGTTACATCGAACTGCCATTTATCGAAACGGGATTTATAAGAGAAGGCAAGCAGTGCTTTAAATCTGGGTGAAAAAGGCTTGTCCACCAGTTTGTCATCTATGGTTACTTTCACATCGTTCCAGCGAAGCGAACCATTTATTTCAAAACTTTTGTGAGGGATTACTGTCAAATCGGTCTGGAAGCTATTGCTGTATGATTCACCATGCAAATTGCCAAAATAAATGGCTCTGGCAGTGCGGTCCAGATTTACAACCATTTGGTTTTCAAAATTGGTGCGATAAAAATCAACTCCTACCCGCACATTGCGGTTTTCACTAAACTCAAAGGTCTGATTGATGCTAACTCCATAATTCCACGCTTCTTCAGGTTTTATTTCATCTTCGAAATATACAGTACGTGAGCTTGCCAGAGTCGCTAAGTTTTCGGGTATGGTGTATGGCATGCGATATCCTTTCCCACCCGAAATCCTGAGTACAGTAGTAGGAGTTATATGGTATTTTGCATGAATACGTGGTGTATAAAAAACACCGTATTTGCTATTTAAATCAATCCTTCCGCCTACTATTACATTTATCAGTTCGGCAATATTATATGTATACTGCACAAATGCACCGGGAACATATTCAGCATATGCCGACACAGAATCGTTGAACTGCTGATTCAGGTCGTCGTATATAAAACTCACACCGGCAGTGAGGTCGTGACGTGTATTCACCAGCATAGTATTCAGCATAAAATTGGTATACACACTGTTTTGGGTAGCCTTGTAGTATCTGTGTCCAAAAACCATATCTTGCTGGTGGCGAACAAAAGAGTATTGCGAACCTAATCCCATTTTTTCATAATTTGGCATGCGATAGCCGAGTTTAGCAAACGCTTCAAAGCGGTTCACGTCAATTTCGGTTTCATACAATGGGTGCGTATTGGCAGGTTCGTTCTCTCCATGCAAAATGGCCTGACCACCAACACGACCATCGGCAATGAAACGCGCGCCCAATTGCACTTCGCTATACTTTCCGGTGTAATACCACCTGTTCATCACATTTATTTGCTTATAAACAGGCATATCTGCAAAACTATCTTTGTTTTTATCTTCAGCCATAAACATGGTAGAACCATGAGCAAGCAGCATGGTACTCCAGTCATCGTTTAGCTTGTATGCACTCGTAACGTTGGCCTCAACGCGGCCTTCGGTACTGGTAAACAGATTCACGTTAAGCAAATCTGCTTTATGTGGTTTCAAATATTCTACATTTATTTGCCCAGTAATAGATTCATAGCCATTCACAACCGTAGAAATTCCTTTTGAAACCTGTATAGACTCCATCCAAGAACCGGGTATGTAACTCAGGCCATAAGCACTGCCTACTCCACGTGCAAAAGGCATATTTTCGGCAAGCAACTGGCTATATACGCCGGCAAGGCCAAGCATCTGTATCTGGCGGGCACCCGATACGGCATCGGAGTAATTTACATCCACGCTGGCATTGTTTTCAAAACTTTCTGCCAGGTTACAGCATGGCAGTTTTTCGAGTTCATCTTTTGAAATCACAGTAGTGAGCACGGGATTCATGCTTTGCACATATGAGCCGCCGCGGCCTGCTGTAACTGAAACTTCGTTCAGCTCAGAACCTTTTGTAAGTATTATTTTCGATAAATCAGCACTCTGTACCAATAGAGTATCAGATTTGAAACCAATGTAAGTAACTACAATTCTGCTGTTTTTATCGCTTACCTGCAACTGAAATTTCCCGTTTATATCGGTAATAGTGCCTGTTTTGAGCCCGAGCAAAACCACATTGGCTCCGGGCAAAGGCAACAGTTTGCCTGTGTTTTCTTCAGTTTCAAATACGTATCCACTCACAACTTGCGCTTGTGTACCAAATGAAACGATAAAGAATAAAAATGAAAATACGATAAGGTTTTTCATACTTCTTTAATAATTAAAAGTTTGATAATAAAATATTTAATCTACTTGAGAAAAATATTTTATATCAAATAAGAAGTACGCAATGATTGAGGTATAATGACGATCGTGAATAAGTATTGGGAGGTCCCGAGTATTGTACAATTTTCTTTTCAAATTGCACCTGAGCCAACTGATTTGATGTGAACGCCAGAACAACTTCCAGTAATTCGAAGTTGGCATATTTGACAAGAATTTGATTGCTGCGTATTAGGTTTTCGAGTTCGAAACTTGCATATGAATCAGAACAACAATCTTCTGAATTGACTTTAATGGATGGAAAGTGGGGCACTACAGGGACAGTAAGGTCAGAAGCAATCTTCTTGCAACAATCCATTTCTTCCTCCTCGGGAATAGTGCAAGTTGCCAAATCAGTTTCATCCTCATTGGTGCAACTCGGGCAGGCATCTTCCATGCCCAATCCTTCTACTGAAATAAGCAACGATACATCAGAAAACTGAGTGCTCGAACAAATATGCGTGTGCATGCGCATACCCAGACTGAACAACAGTATGAGCGCCGCCATAAACACTACAGATATTCGCTTGATCAAATCGAGCATATACTTATATTTCACACTACAAAATTAATAGTATAACGCAGAAACTTCCACACCAATATATAAGTAATTGCATTTTCATGAAACTTTAACATTCCCGGATAAAAATGAATGCACGAAATGGCGTTTTATTTATGAAAAACAATTGCCATTCGTGCATTCATGAAAACAAAATCAATTACATATTTTTATTATAAAAAAATCGTAATCATACTAACTATAAGCCTGCCAGCTCTTAATGCTCAGTGTATCATAATCGTATTTATTGAAAGCATAAATAAACGCACTGGCCAAGCGGGCATTGGTAATGAGCGGAATGTTGAAATCTATTGCACTGCGACGAATGATATAGTCGTTAGCCAATTCGCCCTGCGAAAGGTTTTTAGGGATATTGATAACCAAATCGAACTGCTTGTTGCGGATAAAATCGAGCACATTGGGGCTTAGTTTTTCGTCCGGCCAGTGCAGCATGATAGAATCTATGCCATTTGCCTTCATAAACTCATGTGTGCCGCGCGTTGCAAAAAGCTCTATGCCTTTGGCTACCATCATTCTGCAACTATTTATAAGTTCAACCTTATCGCGCATGGGGCCGGAAGAAACAAGCACACTCTTGCGCGGAATTTTGTACCCTACGGACAGCATGGCTTTGAGTATTGCATCGTAATAATCGTCGCCAATACACCCTACTTCACCGGTAGAAGCCATTTCAACTCCTAATACCGGATCTGCTTTTGAAAGGCGGGCAAAAGAGAATTGCGAAGCTTTCACGCCAATATAATCCAGGTCGAAGATGGATTTGGAAGGTTTCTCGTAATGCAAACCAAGCATGATGCGGGTTGCCAAGTCTATGAGATTTGTTTTAAGCACTTTGGATACAAACGGGAAGCTACGCGACGCCCTCAGGTTGCATTCAATCACCTTTATGGCATTATCCTTTGCAAGAAACTGAATATTGAAAGGCCCTGAAATATTGAGCTCTTTCGCTATGCTTCGCGTTATTTTTTTAATACGTCTTACGGTTTCAAAATATAATTTTTGCGGGGGAAAAACCAAAGTCGCATCGCCACTATGTACCCCGGCAAACTCTACGTGCTCAGAAATGGCGTAAGCCACCAGCTCACCGGCATCGGCCACAGCATCTATCTCTATTTCTTTGGCTTGCTCTATAAATTCGGTCACTACTACCGGAAACTCTTTCGAAACTTTGGCAGCAAGTACAAGATAATGCTCAAGTTCCTCGCGGTTGCTCACCACGTTCATGGCAGCGCCGCTAAGTACATACGATGGTCTTATGAGTAATGGAAAACCAATTTCGTTGGAGAATTTCAGAATATCATCCAAATTAGTGAGTTCGCGCCAAACGGGCTGGTCGATACCCAGCACATCCATAGCCATGGAAAACTTGTGGCGATTCTCAGCCCTGTCAATCGACTGTGGCGAAGTGCCCAAGATGCGCACATCCTGCCCCGACAAACGCATGGCAAGGTTGTTGGGTATTTGGCCACCCACGCTAAGTATGATGCCATAGGGTTTTTCAAACTCTATGATATCAAGCACCCGCTCAAACGACAATTCATCGAAGAACAGTTTATCGCATACATCATAGTCGGTACTCACCGTTTCTGGATTGTAATTGATCATGATGGGGCGAAAACCATTTTCGCGGGCAGTTTTCAGTGCATTCACTGCACTCCAGTCGAACTCTACACTGCTGCCAATGCGATATGCACCCGAGCCAAGCACAATCACCGATTTATCGTCGAACTCCGGTACTATATCGTGTGTTTTTCCGGAATAAGTAAGGTATAAGTAATTGGTATATGCAGGATATTCAGCAGCCAACGTGTCTATTTGTTTTACTGCAGGTAACACCGAAAGTTTTTTCCTGTAATTACGCGCCTCCAGCATGGCTTCGTGCATTTTTCCATCGGCGGGTTTCATCACGAAACGGGCAATCTGAAAATCAGAAAATCCTCTTTTCTTTATTTCCTGCATCATTTCCACATTAATATCCTCCAATGAATTGAGGGCAGTTAGTTGCAGCGACAGGTCGAATATGGTTTTGAGTTTTACCAGAAACCATTTATCAATGCGTGTCAGCTGATGTATCTGGTCGATGGTATACCCCTTGTTAAATGCAATTTCGATAGCAAAAATGCGAGAGTCGGTCGGGTTTTGCAGTTCATTGTCGAGCGAATCGAAATTGATATCGTGATTTCCCACAAATCCATGCCTGCCCTGCCCTATCATGCGCAAACCTTTTTGAATAGCTTCTTCGAAGGTAGTACCTATGGCCATTACTTCGCCCACACTTTTCATGCTTGAGCCAATATGATTTTCTACGCCCTCAAACTTATTCAAATCCCAACGCGGTATTTTGCACACAACATAATCGAGCGCAGGCTCGAAAAAAGCTGAGGTAGTGCGTGTAATGGCATTGCGCAACTGATGCAAGCCATAGCCCAAACCAAGCTTTGCAGCCACAAATGCCAATGGATAACCCGTAGCTTTAGACGCCAGAGCACTAGAGCGAGACAGACGCGCATTTACTTCTATCACACGGTAGTCGTTTGAGTTTGGGTCGAGTGCGTACTGCACATTGCACTCACCCACAATACCTATGTGCCGCACTATGCGTATAGAAAGCTCACGCAGCATATGAAACTCATGGTTTGTAAGGGTTTGCGAAGGCGCTATCACAATGCTTTCACCGGTATGTATGCCCAATGGGTCGAAATTTTCCATATTACACACCGTAATACAATTGTCGAACCTATCGCGTACCACTTCATATTCTATTTCTTTCCAACCCTTCAGCGATTCTTCCACCAAAACCTGTGGGGAATACGAAAAAGCGTTAACTGCCAACTTTTTAAGTTCATCGGCATTGGTAGCAAAACCGCTTCCCATACCACCTAGTGCGTAGGCAGCGCGCAAAATTACCGGATAGCCAATTTTCTCGGCTGCTTCTATGGCTTTCTCCAAAGTACCGGTAGCCATGCTGCGGGCAGTCTTAACATCTATTTGGTCTAGCTTTTCTACAAATATTTCGCGGTCTTCGGTATCTATGATAGATTGCACCGGAGTACCCAACACTTTCACACCGTATTTTTCGAGAACACCCGATTTGTAAAGCTGTACACCGCAATTGAGGGCAGTTTGGCCACCAAAAGCCAGCAGTATACCATCTGGTCTTTCTTTCTCAATCACCTTTTCCACAAAATAAGGTGTAACCGGAAGAAAATATATCTCATCGGCTACATTCTCTGAAGTTTGCACGGTGGCAATATTCGGGTTTATAAGCACGGTACGAATGCCTTCTTCCTTCATGGCTTTCAGTGCTTGTGAGCCGCTATAATCGAACTCACCCGCTTCACCAATTTTAAGTGCACCACTACCCAGTAGAATTATCTTTTTTATATTGTTCTGAATTATAGTTTCCATTTACAGTGTATTTAGTCTGTTGTAATCCCCTTTTACCATATCTAAAAAAACATCGAATAAAAATTCGGTATCGGTTGGCCCTCCGGACGCTTCCGGGTGAAACTGAGTAGAAAAATACGGTTTACTCTTGTGGCGTATGCCTTCAATGGTACCATCGTTCACATTCACAAACAGCGGCTGCCAGTTTTCTGTAAGAGAATCAGCATCTACGGCATATCCATGGTTTTGCGAAGTGATATAACACTTATCTGTACCTACCAGTTGCACAGGCTGGTTGTGGCTTCGGTGTCCATATTTCAGTTTGTAAGTATCGGCACCTGTAGCAAGCGCCATGAGCTGGCTACCCAAGCAGATACCAAATACAGGCTTATCCTGAGTAAGCGAATGCGAAAGATGCTCGATGGTAGCTAGGCATTGCTTAGGATCTCCCGGTCCGTTGGAAATAAAAACGCCGTCAAACTGTTCGTGGCTATAGTCATAGTTCCAAGGAACTCTTATCACAGTAGCATCGCGGTTGAGCAAACAACGAATGATATTGTTTTTCACACCACAGTCTACCAACACTATTCGGTGCTTTCCATTGCCATATATTTCAGGTGCTTCCGGACTAACCTGAGCCACCAGATTCACGGTAGCGGGGTCGAAAAACGGAACATCTGCCTCGTCGGCTACAATCTTGCCAAGCATGGTGCCCGACTCCCGTAATATCTTAGTGAGTTCGCGGGTATCTATGCCGTATATGCCCGGAATCCCGTTTTTGGTCATCCATTCACCCAAGCTCTGGTAAGCATTCCAATGGCTGAATTCCTCGGAATAATCGCTGATGATGAGGCCGGAAACGGAAATTTTATCCGATTCGTAATTCTTCATCAGGTTATCGAGTTTGTCGAAACCCGGCACACCATAGTTTCCAACTAGGGGGAAGGTAGCTACAAGAATTTGACCGGTGTATGAGGGGTCTGTCAGACTTTCGGGATATCCGGTCATGGAAGTGTTGAAAACCACCTCGCCCGCAGCACTTACAGGGGCACCAAAAGAAAAGCCCGAAAACACCATTTGGTTTTCGAGCACGAGCTTTATTTTGAGTCTTTTTGTCATCGGTATTTAATGTGTGTTACCGAAATGTAAAAGTATTCATAAATATATACATACCCAAAATAAAGATTTTAAATATTATATTAGTTATATAATCAAATAGTTACCGTTCACTTTATATAATTCGTCGTCAATACGAGCAAAATAAAACGAGAACAAAATCAGGTAGCACAATCGATTGGAGTATGATAATAATCAAAAAAAAAGCAATGATTTGCCCTGAAATACTGTAACAAAATATTACCTTTCATGCTTTAAAATTTGTAAGATAACAATCTGACTTATAACTAAAACGCATTTAAAAAATACTTTCTATGGAAAAGCAAAGCAGGGTTCAGTTCCTGAAAGAGATAGAGTTATTTAATGGCTTGGATGAAAAAGAGCTTGGTTTACTGGCAGAAAAATTTGAATTGATAAAGATTAAAGCCGAAGAGTTGTTGTTCAAAGAGCAAGATCCACGTAATAAACTGGATTTGATTGTTGAGGGTGAGATTGAACTTTTTAAAACAACGCCCTTCAACGAAGAGCAAAGGTTGGCATATTTTACAAAATTTGATTTTCTGGGCGAGGGTTCGCTTATAGACAATTCACCGCATAGCACATCGGCTCGCACAAAAACTGAATGTACAATACTTTCTTTGTCAAATACCCATCTTATAGACCTGACTGCCAATCACAGTCAGATGCTTTTGAAAATTGTTTCGAAAATTTCGAAATTCATAACAGGTCGGGTTAGTCATTCAAACTCACGAATGATAAACATATCGGAACAATATGTAAGCGGCCATACTCGTATGGAACACGACTTGCTGGGCGACCGTGAAGTATCTAATGAGCATTATTATGGTGTACAAACCATGCGAGCCCGTGAGAATTTCAATATCACAGGAGTGCAACTCAATTTCTTCCCGGCACTGGTAAATGCTTTTGCCATGGTAAAAATGGCTACAGCACGCGCCAATCACGATTTAGGAATTCTGGATAAAGAAGTGACAAATGCCATAGAAGAGGCATGCAGGAGAATAATTCAGGGACGATACCACAGATATTTTGTAGTGGATATGGTGCAAGGCGGTGCGGGTACCAGTACCAATATGAACGCCAATGAAGTAATAGCCAACGTTGCCTTGGAGATAATGGGATATAAAAAGGGAGAATATAAGTATTGCCACCCAAACAACCACGTTAACCTCTCCCAATCGACCAACGACGCATATCCTACCGCTGTAAAAATAGCTATGATAAATAGCAACGAGATGCTTATAGAAGTACTGAAAAGGCTGATAGACTCATTTCATAAAAAAGGTCAAGAATTTGCTCACGTACTGAAGATGGGTCGTACTCAGCTGCAAGATGCAGTACCTATGACAATGGGGCAGGAATTTGATGCTTATGCCGAAACACTTTCGGAAGAAATACAAAGACTTAATCAAAACGCAGCGTTACTTACTGAGGTAAATATGGGTGCAACAGCCATTGGTACAGGTATCAACTCCTTGCCGGGCTACCGTGAGAGTGTAACCAAACATTTGCGCGATATCACCAATCTGGATATAAAAACGGCTTTCAATCTGGTAGAAGCTACCCAAGACACCGGTGCTTTTATCATGTATTCATCGTCGCTAAAACGCTTGTCGGTTAAACTTTCGAAAATAGCCAACGACCTGCGCCTTTTATCATCAGGGCCACGCACGGGACTCAGTGAAATAAATCTGCCCCCAATGCAGCCTGGTTCATCCATCATGCCGGGAAAAGTAAATCCGGTGATTCCGGAAGTAGTAAATCAGATTGCGTATAAAGTGATAGGGAACGACCTTACGGTGACACTGGCAGCCGAAGCCGGACAGCTAGAACTCAATGTTATGGAGCCAATCATAGTTCATAGCATTATGGAAAGTATAGAAATGCTGAAAAATGGAATGAATGTATTCAAACACCGCTGCATTGATGGCATAACCGCCAACGAAGAGCATTGCAGGAACATGGTGCTCAACAGCATTGGTCTGGTCACAGCACTAGTGCCTATCATAGGCTATGATGCATCTACAGAGGTTGCTAAAGAAGCTACCGAATCGAAAAGAGGGGTGTACGAAGTAGTTTTGGAAAAAGGATATTTGTCTAAAGAGCAATTGGATGAAATATTGAAACCTGAAAACATGATTTCTCCCAAAAACTGGAACAACCATTTTAAATCTTAAAGAGAGAAAACAATCATAGCTAACAAAAAAGAGGCTTGCACAAATGCAAAGCCTCTTTTTTACTTGTAAGATATCTGTATATACTGATTAAGAATTCATGGAAATAAGAAATTCTTCGTTTGACCTAGTTTTGGAAAGTCTGTCGCGCAGGAATTCCATAGCTTCTGTAGGAGTCATATCCGACAGGTAATTGCGAAGAATGTACATCCGATTGAGGAAATCCTTGTCGAGCAGCATGTCGTCGCGGCGAGTACTCGAAGCCACAATATCCACAGCAGGAAAAATACGTTTGTTCGAAAGTTTTCTATCGAGTTGAAGTTCCATATTGCCGGTACCTTTAAACTCTTCAAATATCACCTCATCCATTTTAGAGCCGGTATCTATAAGGGCTGTAGCAATGATGGTAAGCGAACCTCCGTTTTCAATATTTCTGGCAGCACCAAAGAATCTTTTAGGTTTGTGGAGGGCATTGGCATCCACACCACCCGACAACACTTTACCCGAAGCAGGCGAAACAGTATTGTAAGCACGAGCCAATCGGGTGATAGAGTCAAGCAGAATTACCACATCATGTCCACATTCTACAAGGCGCTTAGCTTTTTCGAGCACTATGGTAGCCACGCGTACGTGTCTCTCGGCAGGCTCATCGAATGTAGATGAAATAACTTCAGCATTCACGCTTCGTGCCATATCGGTAACCTCTTCAGGACGTTCGTCGATAAGAAGTACAATAAGGAACACCTCAGGGTGATTTGCTGCAATGGCGTTTGCTATATCTTTGAGCAGTATGGTTTTACCAGTTTTTGGCTGAGCTACTATAAGACCACGCTGACCTTTGCCAATAGGAGCAAATAAATCTACGATACGTGTAGAAAGGTTTGAGCGGGGATGGCTCGATAAATCGAATTTTTCGTTGGGGAAAAGCGGTGTAAGATAATCAAAAGGAACCCTGTCGCGTATAAAAGCCGGATCACGGCCATTTATAGATTCTACTTTGATAAGTGGAAAGTACTTCTCACCTTCTTTTGGCGGGCGCACATGTCCTCTAACTGTATCACCGGTTTTCAGACCAAATAATTTTACCTGTGTTTGTGATAAATAAATATCATCGGGCGAAGTAAAATAATTGTAATCTGCAGAGCGAAGGAATCCAAAACCATCGTTGGCAATCTCAAGAACCCCTTCACAGCTTATCAAACCATCATATTCAAATTTTTCATTCAATATGGTAGGTTTGCTTTTCTCCTGGCGATTTACAGGAGGATGATTGGTAGGCTGTGGATTTATGGAATTGTTTACCGAAGTACTATTGGTATTCGGCAGTGCATTGTTTCTGTTATTCGGCTGATTGTTTTGCGGAAAGTTATTCCTTTTTCTATCGTTCTCCGACAGGTCAATGTGATTTCTTTTCTTATCTACTTTCTTAACAACCAGACCAGACTCAAGGGTTTTAACCTGCACTACTTCTTCAGGTTTCTCTTCAGTAACCTCGGCAGTAGTTTCGATAATGGTTTCAGCCTCAAGATTTTCTAAATTCAAATCCAATTTTTCGGGCTCCTCCACAATCTTTAAATCGTTCTGGTCGCTAAACCCTTCACTTTCAGGGGCATAAAAAGAATAATCCTCTACCTCATCATTGTAG
This sequence comes from Bacteroidota bacterium, assembly GCA_020048155.1. Taxonomy (GTDB): domain Bacteria; phylum Bacteroidota; class Bacteroidia; order Bacteroidales; family DYOH01; genus JAIFMY01. Next base: position 17,561 of record JAIFMY010000148.1, on the reverse strand, counting down.
AATGGCGCCTTTTTAGTGAGATCTTTACTTTCAGAAGCTTTTAAAGCCTGAGTATCCAGAATTTTATAAATCAAATCCTGCTTTTTCAGCGATTCTACTTTTTTGATTTCAAGATTTTTGGCAATTTCTTTGAGTTCGGGCAATAACTTTTTGCTAAGCTCAACAATATCGTACATCAATTCAGACATGTAAGTAATGAGATTCTAATGAAAGGAAATAAACTGAATTAGTAACTTACACACGCCGCAACAAGAAATTAAAGACGGCAAGTATTAGGTATGTCTAAGTCTTGTAATAATTTGTGGCAATGTTACAATTTTTTTTTAAATATACAAATTCTTGAAGAAAAAAAAACAGTTTTTCAGCACATTCCGCAACATAAAGCGGCACTGCTTACGTTTTAAAATGACAAATTATGCAATACATCCCAAAAACCATATTTCCTCATATACAAAACATCTTCGAATAAACCAAATCTATTGTTCAAATAAATGTTAAAGCTTATAAAATCTGATTTATTTTGATTATCTTTCGGATAGACAAAAATGAAAACCAATTAACAAAAAGTATATACATAACACTAATTACCAATAAATTAACAACCATGAGGCAACTTAAAATTACCAGACAAGTAACCAACAGAGAAACCCCGTCGTTAGATAAATACCTGCAGGAAATAGCTCGGGTAGATTTGCTTTCGCCGGAGGAAGAGGTGGAATTGGCGAGGCAGATAAAGAAAGGTGATGCCAAGTCGCTTACAAAACTCATTAAGTCGAACCTCAGATTCGTAGTTTCTGTATCTAAACAGTATCAAAATCAGGGATTATCACTTCCTGATTTAATTAATGAAGGGAATCTGGGTTTGATAAAAGCAGCCCAAAGATTCGATGAAACCAAAGGTTTTAAATTTATATCATATGCTGTATGGTGGATTCGTCAGTCTATCTTACAAGCATTGGCTGAACAAGCGCGTATAGTGCGATTACCCCTCAACAAAATAGGCTCTATAAATAAAATCAATCAGGCATTCAATAAGCTCGAGCAAGTATATGAACGCCAGCCCACCAGTGATGAAATTGCACATGAATTGGAAATTGCACCGCAAGACGTAAAAGAGGCAATGCGCACTTCCAATAAACATATAAGTATGGATGCGCCACTCAACGATGAGGATGATGGTACATTATACGATATTTTACTGGTAGATGAAACCCCTATACCCGACAAAGCATTGATACACGAATCGCTCAGAGTTGAAATAGAACGCACCCTAAGCACACTCACCAGACGTGAAGCAGATATAATAAAACTGTATTATGGTTTGAGTGGAAAACAAGCCCAGACCTTGGAGGAAATAGGCGAAGAGTTTACTCTTACACGTGAACGGGTGCGTCAGATTAAAGAAAAAGCCATTAAAAGGCTTAAAAATACAGCCCGTTGTAAGATTTTAAAAACTTACCTCGGTTAAATCCGAAACATGCGCCTCTACCAGTAACGAAAATACCAATAACCTATCATGCGCTTATTTTGCAGATAGTATTATTGGTATTTTCATTGTAAATTGAAATTTGAAAGCAAAATTATTTGCGAACATTTGCCTTCGCACTTGAAAATTACTTACCTTTACTCTTCAACAAACAAAAACACAAACGAACTATGGGATTTTGGGATAAACTCAAAGGAGAATTAATAGACATCATAGAATGGACAGACTCTACTGATGACACCATGGTGTACCGCTTCGAAAGGTACGACAACGAAATTAAAAACGGCGCCAAGCTTACTGTGCGTGAATCACAGGTTGCAGTATTCGTGAACGAAGGGCAGATTGCAGACGTATTCGGACCGGGCATGTATACCCTCGCCACACAAAACCTTCCCATCCTGAGCACACTCAAAGGTTGGAAGCATGGTTTTAGCAGCCCATTCAAAGCGGAAGTATATTTCTTCGCTACAAAACGCTTTACAGGCCGCAAATGGGGGACTCCCAATGTTTTCTATGTGCGCGACGCAGATTTTGGACGCGTTACCCTGCGTGCTTTTGGCACATATACTATTAAAATAAATGATCCGGTAATGTTTATGAAGGAAGTAGTGGGTACCGACCACCTATTTACTACCGACGAAATAGAATCTGAATTGCGCAGCCTCATAGTAACATCGTTTATAGAAGCGGTGGGAGCTAGTGGTTTGCCTTTGCTCGATTTTGCTCAGAATTATAAGAAACTTTCCGATTTCTGTGAGCAGAAACTGGGTGAAGAGTTTAAAGAATATGGTCTTGAAATAACCAAATTCTTGATTTCGAGCATTAGCCTCCCTGAAGAATTGCAGAAAAAACTGGACGAAGGTACAGGCATGAATATGTTGGGCGATATAAATAAATATACCCAGATGAAAGCTGCCGATGCTATGACCAATGCTGCCCAAAACACCAGTGGAGGAGGTATTGAAAACATGATGGGCATGGCCATGATGAACCAGATGATGCAGCAAAACAACATGATGCAGCAAAAAACCTTTCAGAATAATACCGTTACCAATACACCACCCCCTCCCCCACCGCCTGTACAGTATTTCGTATCGGTCAACGGTCAGCAATCGGGCCCGTTTGGAGGCGATCAATTGCAGCAACTCATTGTACAGGGCCAACTTAATAAACAAACCTACGTTTGGAAAACAGGTATGGCAAACTGGGTTGCAGCCGGCGATGTAGCAGAATTGGCTCCTTTGTTTGGTGCAGTGCCCCCTCCTCCACCTATGTGATTTTTTTAAAACCCCATTTTTATAAAAATATATCTTTTAGAAATAGAGACACTCATTATGTCAGAAGAAAAAAGCGAATTACATCAGCACGAAATACCTTGCTCAAACTGTGGTGCCAAACTTACTTTTGCTCCAGGCCATCAGCAACTCAAATGTGAATTTTGCGGTACACTCAATGAAATAATCATTGATAAAAACCAAAGAATTGAATCTACCCGAGAGATAGATTATCTGGACTTTCTGAATACCAAGGCCGCAGAAAGCGTCACAGAAGAGATAAAGTCAATAAAATGCACTACATGTGGTGCTACTACTACCCTACAACCCAATGTGGTATCAGATTTTTGTGCATTTTGTAATTCACCTCTCATAGCCAGCCAGGCATTGAGTACAAAGCAAATAAAACCTTCTGCGCTGTTGCCTTTCAAAGTAAGCCTGAATGAGGGAAATGAGCAATTTAAAAAATGGCTCAATTCCCTTTGGTGGGCACCCAACGATTTGAAACGACTCGCCCGCCAACAATCAAAACTGGCAGGTATGTATTTGCCGTATTGGACATATGACTCCGACACCGAAACCGACTATTCGGGCGAAAGAGGAGACAACTACTATGTGCAAGAAACTTACACCAACGACAAAGGACAAACCCAAACCCGCACAGTAACAAAAGTCAGATGGCACAGCGTGAGCGGGCATGTAAGCAATACTTTCGATGATGTATTGGTGGTAGCATCTTCAGGTCTGCCTACCAGTTATGTAGACAAGCTCGACCCTTGGGACTTAAATAATTTAGTACCATATGATCCGAAATTCCTAAGTGGATTTCGCAGTGAAAGCTACCAGATACCCCTCACTGATGGTTTTGAAATCGCCAAAGAAAAAATGGATGGCCCCATACGCCAAACCATTAATCGGGATATAGGAGGCGACCATCAGCGCATACATAATATGGATGTAGAATACAACAATATCACCTTCAAGCATATACTACTGCCGATTTGGCTAAGCGCCTACAGATACAACAGCAAGGTATACCGCTTTGTTATAAATGCCAGAACCGGCGAAGTACAAGGCGAGCGTCCGTATAGCTGGATCAAAATTACACTTGCAGTGCTGCTTGTAGCTGCTATAATTTTTGCATTGTATTACTATTTTGAAGTATATCAGTATCAATAAGCAAACTATTTCATTTCAGTATATCAATAACATAAAAATGGCATTTCATTTGATTGTATGCACATATAATACTTGGCAAACTCAAAAGAAATTTATCTTTGCACCTTGATAATTGAAATAGCGATTAACATTTGAATACAATGAAAAAAATAACGTACTTCACTCAATGCCTGATAGTTGTCACTTTTATACTGACAACAGTACAGTACTCTGTATCTCAAGACTTTTCGGGCAGAGCAGAAATAAGAAAGATATTAACCTCATCAGATAAAAAAAAGCTCGACAAAGCTGACAAAATACTCAAAGAGGCAAATGCGCTGATGATGCAAACCACTAAGCTAGATAAAGAGGGGGAACAACTCCGTGCAATGGCTGATGCAAGCGGAAACGAAAAATCGAAAAAGGACAATGAGAAAAAAGCAGAAAAAATAGAAATAAAATCTGCTAAAAGTAAAATAGATGCTTCAAAGGATTTTTCCAAAGCCAATACTACTTACTTTTCCGTATACAAAGACAATTTCAAACTGGTTAGAGATAAAGTTGGTAATGACGAAACGAAACTCAATAAAGGCAAAGAATTGGAATCGGAAGCCAATACTCTTTTCAAGAAAGCAGATACAAAACGTGATCAGTCGCTAAAAATATCAGATCCAATCAAAGCTGCCCTCATACTTGGCGAAGCCGATGAGTTAGAATCTTTAGCTATTGAAAAGCAGATAAATGCATATGGGGTTTATTTGGGTTGGTATACCGAAAAAGAAGATACTACATCACAAGAGAGTATTACAACCGTAGATGCCAAAGACGTAAAACTTGAGGACAATACTTTGCCTGATTATACAACCACTAGTGATAACACCACTACCGAAAATAAACAAACAGGCAATAATACCAACCAAAATAACACCGAGAACAAAACAGAAAATAAAACTGTAAATAATAATACTCAAGTATCTGTCATATACAAAATACAAATTGCTGCCAGCCGTACATCTTTGTCGCTGACAAGATTGCGCGAGATATATCCATCAAACGAAATGATAAACAACGAACTTGAAGGGGGATGGTATAAATACTCTGTCGGTAAATTTTCGACCTACGAAGAAGCCAGTAAATTTAAGGCGCGCATGGGTGTAAAAGATGCTTTCATCATTGCATATAAAAATGGTGTAAAAGTAGATATTGGTACTGTAAATCCGGAGCTAAAAAATAGCAATGTCACTAACGGAAGCAATAATACCAATACCTTCAAATCGATTTCAAATACAACAGGAAATGCGCTGGTATACAGAATTCAGTTGGCTGCTACCCGCATTCCGGCTACACAAGCACAAATGAATGCCATGAATCCTACCGATAAAAAACTGTATACTGTAAAAGTGAATGGATGGCACAAATACACTATTGGAGATTTCAACACTGAGTATGAGGCAGAGCAATACAAAACAAGTAAAAAATTAAAAGGTGTAGTAGTACCTTATAAAAACGGGGAAGAACAGAAATAAGCATCTTCTTCATAAAAATAAAAAACCGATGTTCAAAATAAACATCGGTTTTTTTTGTATCCACTAAAAACAGATTATTTCACTTCCCACACATCACCAGAAAGCATCAAATCATTCAATGATTTTATCTTAGCCTTAGCTTGTATGTTGTGAATTTGATTTTCAACTGCAGCATCGTATGTATTCGCCGCTACTGCGCGGATAACTCCAAATGCAACTGGAAATTCAGGAAAACTCATATTGATAAGTGCCAAATGCAAAGAAGGATCTGCTTCATGTGCATCATGTACGAGAATATCTGCCTCAGTCACGCCATCAACACCAATTTCAGCCACCTTTAGTTTAAATCCATTCAAGATGAGCCCCTTGTTTTTCTCTTTTCCAAAAATCATGGGTTTGCCATGTTCAAGAACTACAATTCGGTCTTCGCGATGTTCTTTATCAGTTAGGTAATTAAAAGTACCATCATTGAAAATTACACAATTCTGCAAAATTTCAACTACCGAGGTTCCTCTATGAGCTTCAGCAGATTTGAACAACTCAACGTTGAGAGCCACATTCATGTCCAGACCGCGCGCAAAGAATGAACCTCTTGCACCAATAGTAAGCTCACCCGGGTTGAAAGGCGCCTCTACTGTACCGTAAGGCGATGTTTTGGTAACCTGTCCATATTTTGAAGTAGGTGAAAACTGGCCTTTGGTAAGACCGTATATTTGATTGTTGAATATGAGCACATTCAGGTCAATATTGCGGCGTATCTCATGTATGAAATGGTTTCCACCAATGGCAAGAGCGTCGCCATCGCCAGTAATTTGCCAAACACTCAGTTTCGGATTGGCTACTTTGATACCGGATGCGATGGCACCAGCACGCCCATGTATACCATGAAAACCATAAGTATTCATATAATAAGGGAAACGGGAAGAACAACCGATACCGGAAACAACTACAAACTCCTCTTTTTTGCGGCCAAGCTCAGCCATGGCTTTTTGCACAGCATTTAAAATGGCAATATCACCACATCCTGCACACCATCTTATTTCCTGATCACTTTTAAAATCCTTGGCTGTATAATTCAATACTTCTATTGTTTGCATAATTATAAAAAAGATTAGAGATGTTTTTTAATAACTTCTTTCAATTCAATTACAGTAAAAGGCAAGCCTTGAACCTTGTTGTACTGCAAATATTCATATTGTGGGAAATTAATACGCAAGTAGCTAGCAAATTGCCCCATATTCAGTTCACAAACAAGACGTTTCTTGTACTTAGACAATACTACCTCTGTATTATTGGGAAGCGGGAATATATAGTTGAACTGAGCAAGTGCAACCTTGATGCCTTCTTCGCGCAATTCGCGCACAGTAGTAAGCAAGTGGCCATATGTACTACCCCAACCTATCAGAAGCAAGTCTGCATCTTCGTCTCCTTCAATAGTCTGACTAGGAATATGATTGACAATATTGGCAATTTTAGAAGCACGCTCATTGGTCATAACCTGATGATTTTCTGGCACATAAGATACAGTACCAGTTACAGCCATCTTTTCTAAGCTACCCAAGCGATGCTCAAAACCTGGCATACCTGGTATAGCCCAACTACGTACCATGTTTTTGTCTCGCAGATACGGCTTATAATCAGCAATATCCTTATTCACCATTTTTACATTTACTTCAGGAAGTTCCTCTGTGCGCATTATTTTCCAAGGTTCAGAACCATTGGCAAGGAAACCATCAGTAAGGAGAATAACCGGAGTCATATGCTCGAGGGCAATACGACCAGCTTCGAATGCATAATAAAAACAATTGGAAGGGGTACTGGCAGCTACTACAGGAATAGGGCTTTCGCCGTTTCTTCCGTAAAGAGCTTGCAACAAGTCTGCTTGTTCGGTTTTAGTTGGTAAACCAGTAGAAGGACCACCACGCTGCACATTTACAATCACCAAAGGCAATTCCATGATTACTGCTAAACCCATAGCCTCAGTTTTGAGCGCCAGACCAGGACCAGAAGTAGTAGTTACTGCAAATTTGCCAGTAAAACTGGCACCAATGGCGGTAGCTATACCGGCAATCTCATCTTCAGCCTGAAAAGATTTGACTCCCAGATCTTTTCTGTATGAAAGCTCTTGCAATATTTCGGTAGCAGGAGTGATAGGATAAGAACCAATAAATAATTCAAGTTTTGCCCTTTCGGCAGCAGCCAAAAGCCCCCAGGCAGTTGCAATATTTCCGTTAATGTTGCGGTACATGCCGGGTTTTATTTTGGCCGGATTTATTCTGTACGAAGGGAGCGCCTCTATGGTGAGTGCATAGTTAAAACCAGCATGTAAAACTTTTCTGTTTGCCTCAGCTATAAGAGGAACCTTTTTAAACTTATCTTCAAAAAATTTCTCAGTAAAATCGAGTGGTCGACTAAACAACCAATATACCATACCCAAAGCAAACATATTTTTGCTTCGTGAAATACTTTTTTGGTCGAGCCCCATATCTTTGAGGGCTTCGCGTGTAAGCAGAGTAATGGGGGCTTCAATGATATTGAAATTACCAATTCTTTCATCTTTCAGCGGGTCGGTATCATAACCGGCTCGTTTGATATTCTTTTCATTAAAACTATCGATATCTACAATGATGGTACCACCAGATTTTACCCATCTGAGGTTGGCTTTAAGTGCAGCAGGATTCATAGCTACAAGTACGTCGGCATAATCACCCGGGGTATTAATTTCTTTGGTACCCAAGTGTAGCTGAAAACCAGAAACTCCACCCACAGTTCCTTGCGGCGCTCTAATTTCTGCGGGGTAATCGGGAAATGTAGAAATATCGTTTCCTAAAAGCGCGGAAGTATTGGAGAACTGCATACCGGTAAGCTGCATGCCATCTCCTGAATCGCCAGAGAATTTTATTACTACTTCATCCAGTTCGATGATTGACTTTTTATTCATAATAACTTATCTTTTTATTCAATAAATTTTCATCAAAATTATGTATTTTAAACTATATAAAGCAGGAGATTTTTCATTTCAAACGTTTTGCTTCGTGTCAGTATATCAGTCACTTATGTTACAAACATTGATTTTTAACAATCAACAGGCCTCATAACTCATATATATTTCTGTATTTCAAACGATTGAAATCATAATTTATAACAATTCTAAATATTAATGGCCTGTTTGAGATGTTTTTAAGCCAAAAATCGGAATAAACGCTCACAAGAACAGCGTTGCGAATAAATGAAATTGGATGTATTTTTGAATATATTTTAAGTAAACAAAACGAACATGGCTATAGTAAAAACTTTAAACGGAATAAGTCCAGAATTTGGAGAGAACTGCTTTCTGGCAGACAATGCGGTAGTGGTAGGCGATGTAGTGATGGGCAACGACTGTAGTATATGGTTTGGAGCAGTTTTGCGCGGAGATGTACATTCAATACGCATGGGCAATAAAGTAAATGTACAGGATAATGCAACCATACACGCTACCTACAAAAAATCGCCGACAAGTATTGGAAACAATGTTTCTATTGCGCACAATGCAGTGGTGCATGGTTGTACCATCGAAGACAATGTACTTATAGGCATAGGTGCAGTAATACTAGATGATGCTGTGATAGAAAAAAATGTAATTATAGCTGCTGGTACGGTTGTGACCAAAGGCATGCGTTGCACATCAGGTAGCATATATGCAGGCGTACCGGCAAAAAAAGTGAAAGACATGGAACCAAAGCATCTGGAAGGAGAAGTAAACAGGATAGCCGATAGCTACCTTATGTATGCAGGATGGTATAAGTAGCAAATACTATAAATGTATCTGCTCTGCCGAAAAACTTTCGCCCAAAAACTTGGCGCCACGTAACTCGAAAGATTCGACCGAATCAGTAGTCACAAATCGTCGGGTTTTATTTTTGCTGCATTTTCTTTCCATTTCTGGGTGGCGTTGCAGATAATCTGCAAGTTTCTCGGCTACTATATTACCTTGCGATATGATTTTTTTGTGTGATGGGAGAAAATGTGCGATTCTGTCTGCAATGAGTGGATAGTGAGTGCAGCCCAAAATAATTGTATCCATCTCGTCGGACTGAGAAACGAGTGCATTCAGATCCTTTTGAATAAAATAATCGGCTCCCGGGGATAAGTATTCATCGTTTTCAATGAGAGGAACCCACATTGGGCACGCATGCTGATAGACCACAATATCATCGTGAAGCTTATTTATTTCGAGTGGATAAGAGTTTGAAAGCACTGTACCAATGGTACCAAGCACGCCTACATGCCTGGAAGATGTATACTCATGTATGGCTTCTACGCTGGGTCTTATGACGCCCAAAACGCGCCTACCGGAATCGAAGCGTTGCAAATCGTTTTGCTGAATACTGCGCAGTGCTTTGGCGGATGCAGTATTGCAAGCCAAAATAACCAAATGGCAACCTTGGCTGAACAACCACTCCACTGCTTGCAAGGTGTACTCATATACTGTATGAAAAGACCTGTTTCCGTAAGGTGCGCGTGCATTATCGCCCAAGTAGATATAATCGTATTCGGGCAGCTTTGCCAGAAATTCGCGTAGCACGGTAAGGCCACCATATCCGGAATCGAAAACACCAATAGGATTCATGCGTCAGAATTTTATATAAAAATAAAAGGCCCATCATACAGTACGCACATATTACTGCACGGACTGTATGAAGGGCCATTGAATTAAAATCTACAATATACCTAGTTTCTTTTTTACCAAAGGTAGGCAATCTTCAACTTTCTCTGGATGACCGAAAATTACTCCGGCACCCGGATCGTAAATAAGAATGAAACCATTCTCTTTGATAACATCTTCTATGGCTTTATTTGCTTTGTCTCTGATAGGTCCCATGAGCTCCATTTGCTTTGCCTGAATTTTTTCAGAGGCCGATTGTTCAAATTCTTGGGTTCTACGATAAATATCAGACAATTCCTTCTCTTTCAATTCACGTTGAATTTCGGAATAAGTTTTTGCAGCATCCTGATATTCCTTTAGTTTGGTGTTGTACTCAACTTGCATAATATCAAGTTGATCACGAATTTCTTGAACATATTTCTCAAGATCCGCTTGTGCGGTTTTTGTTTCCGGCATTAAGGCTAACAATTGTTGGGTATCAATTTTCCCGAATTTTTGAGCGGATGTTATTCCCGAAATCAGGAATAAGCTGAATAACAAGATTAAAACTTTGGTGTTTTTCATTCTGTAAAAAATTTATTATTTATTTATTGCTTCCGTATCCAAGTTTTTCGAGCACATTATCGCTGAGGTCAATTTCAGGATTGGCATATAAAATGCTAACACCACTGCTGGCGGTATCAAAAATAAGGTCGAAACTACCTTCTTCAGCAATTTCTTTAATTGCAGCATACACGTTGTCCTGAATTGGTTTTACAAGTTCTTCGCGTTTTTTAAAAAGTTCGCCTTCAGGTCCAAAGTATTTTTTTTGTAAATCGCGCACAGCTGTCTCAGCAGCCACTATTTCAGCTTCTTTCTTCTTTCTCATTTCTTCTGAAAGCAGCACATAATTGTTCTGAAAATCTTCGTATAACTTTTTAACCATTGCACGTTTGTCCTGCACTTCTTTTTCCCATTTTTTCGACATTTCGTCGAGTTGATTCTGAGAAGATTCGTAAGCAGGAATATTACTGAGAATGTACTCAGTATCTACAGTAGCCAGATTGTTTTGAGCAAATACCTGCCCAACAGCAAGTAATACAAACACTAGAACGGCAATTATGTTTTTCATATTGGTAATGATATTTTGGTTTTAGAATTCTTGTCCAAGTATAAAGTGCCAGTTAGAACCACTAGGCGTAGAGGAGCCGGGAATGGCATCGAAACCATATCCCCAGTCAACACCCATAAGCCCGACCATAGGCAAAATAAATCGAACGCCTAAACCGGCAGTTCTGTAGTTCTGAAAAGGATTGAAATCTGAAAAATCGTACCATGCATTTCCTGCTTCCACAAAGGTTTTTACATATATGGTGGCTTGTGGGTTTAAAGAGACAGGATATCTAATTTCAAAAGAAAATCTATTGAAAAGGTTGGCACCATTATCAGGTGTAAGTGAATTATTTTCGTAGCCCTTTAATCCAATGGTTTCTCTGCCATACTGGTTGTAACCGGTCATACCATCTCCACCCATTGTAAAACCTTCAAACGGTGAGCGAAGATTTTTGTTGTAATATCCAAGAAAACCAAATTGTCCTCTGGCTTTTAGTATCAAATCACCCACAATTCTTGTATACCATTCGGCATTAAATTTCCATTTGTGGTATTCAATCCAGTCAAATTTCTCTTCTTGTGTGAGAACACTATAGTCATCTATGTTATCGAATAGTGAATAGGGAGGAGTGATTTGTAAAGAGAGGGAAAAAGATGAACCGCTACGTGTATACATAGGGTTATCGATAGAATTTCTGGCCAAAACAGTTGTAAAACTAAGGTTATTTGCAATACCATCGGTTACAATAAAATAATTCCAGCCTTTTAGGTTATAATTCTGAAAACTAACTTCATTGTACAAAGTAAAATAATCGTCGGGGGCTTTCAATCGTTGTCCCAAGCCTATTGACAATCCATTGGTAATCATATATATGCGTTCGGGATCTGAAAATCCGAGTCCATTTGAATTTACTGTTCGATAAAGCGAAACACTCAGGGAGTTTGGTTTAGTTCCTCCTAACCAAGGTTCAACAAATGAAACGCTGTAAGCTTGATAATATTTACCACTAGAGCGCACACTCAATTTGAGTTGTTGCCCGTCGCCGGAAGGAATAGGCTGCCAACCGTCTTTCTTAAAAACATTGCGTGCTGAGAAGTTATTGAATGATAGCCCAATATTACCCACCAGCATGCCAGCCCCCCAGCCTCCAGAAATCTCTATTTGGTCATTGGCACGCTCTTCTACCAAGTACTCCAAATCTACAGTACCATTGGCCACATTGGGAACCGGATTCACATTCAGCTTTTCAGGATCGAAGTGCCCCAGCTGAGCCAACTCTCTTATGGTACGAGTGATATCACGTTTGCTAAATAGTTCACCGGGAGTTGTTTTTATCTCTCTTCGTATCACATGTTCGTTGGTCTTGGTATTGCCAGTTATGGTTACATTGTTTACGGTAGCTTGTTTGCCTTCGTAAAGTCTCATTTCTATATCAATCGAATCATTAATATTTGCAATCTCGCTTGGGATGACGTGATAAAATAAATATCCGTTGTCCATGTAAAGATTTCCTACAGCATCTTCGTCGTAGTTCAATCTTTTATCGAGATGTGACTGGTTGTATAGGTCACCTTTTTTTATGCCCAACACTTTGGTAAGGGCTTCAGAAGTATACTTGGTATTGCCTACCCATGAAATGTTGCGGAAGAAATACTGATTTCCTTCTTCAATATTAATTTTGACGTGCAACATATTGTCAGACACTGAATAAACAGAATCCATGGTAAGGCGGGCATCGCGGTAACCTTTCTCATTGTATTTCTCAATAATTTTGTCGAGGTCTTCTTCGTATTTTTCAGGAATGTATTTTGAAGGTTTAAAGAATCCGTACCAACGCTTCTTTTTTGTCTCCTTCATGGATCTGCGGATTTTGGCATCAGAGAAAACTGTATTTCCATCTACTTCTATATCATCAATCTTTACTTTATCATTTCTGTTAACATCAATGACGAGAATAACGGTATTGAGGATGGATGTATCTTCCACCTGATTAATTTTTATATCAGTATTGTAATACCCTTTATCTACATAGTACTTTTTAATAATATTTCTAGCATTAATAAGCATATTATCAGTAACCTGGGCACCACGCACTAGACTTATTTTTTCTTCTAATTCCTTTTTGTCAGCCGACTTAATTCCAACAAACTTATAATCAGACAGTCGTGGCCGCTCGAGCAAGAATAGTTCGAGATAAATTTTATCATCTTCAATTTTGGTGGCATACAGTTCAATATGTGAAAACATATTCTGTGCCCACAATTTATCCAGGGCTCTGGTGGTAGCTTCACCCGGAATTTCAACCTTGGCGCCTACAGTCAGCCCGGTTAATTGAATGATTGTGTTATGATTGAGATATTTTATTCCTTCTACTTTTATGTCTGCAATTTCGTAGACTTTTGGTGAAGAGTAATCTATAACATCCTGAGCATTAGTATTTACATGAAAACCCAGCAGTAAAACAATAAGAATAAGACTAACAAATAAACGCAGCATATTGCAATAATTATTTACATATATTTTGGTAACAGGGGAAACTAAATTTACAATTTAGAAGCATGCAAAAATAGTATTATTTATCTATCTGATTTACCTGCTCACTTATTTTTCCAAATCTACGTTCGCGCTGTTGGTAATTATAAATGGCTTCAAAAAAATCTTCTTTCGCAAAATCCGGCCAAAACTTGCTAAGAAAATAGAATTCGGAATAAGCTATTTGCCAGAGCAGAAAGTTACTGATACGATACTCTCCACTTGTGCGGATAATGAGCTCAGGATCCGGCATATTTGAAGTATTCAGATATTTACCTATGGTTTTTTCGTCAATATCGTCTGCATTCAGCAAATTATTGGCCACTAATTTAGCAATTTGCTTTGCGGCATTGGCTATTTCCCATCTACCCGAATAACTAAGTGCAAGTACCAGAGAGAGTCCATTGCAATGTGCTGTATCGGCTTTGGCACGTTCAAGCGAAGATTTTACACGAGAGGGTAAACTATCTAAATCTCCAATACTAAGTATACGTACATTGTTTTTGATCAGGCGCGGAGTTTCTTCACGTATGGCTTTCATAAGAAGCTGCATAAGTGCATTAATTTCGAGCTTTGGTCTGTTCCAGTTTTCAGTTGAAAAGGCGTATAAGGTAAGGTACTTAACACCAATTTCTGAAGCTGCTTCTACGGTATCTCTTACAGCATTTACACCGTTTTGGTGTCCAAAAATTCGATTGTTTCCTTTTGTTTTAGCCCATCGCCCGTTTCCATCCATGATGATAGCCACGTGTTGGGGTATTTTATCGGAATTAATAAGATTTTTTACAGACATTTTTTATCTAATTTGCTTATGATAAGAGGAATAAGCAGGGCATAACCCCCTTTTCCCAGCGATGTCAAATGTAAAAATAATTCCTACGAATGAATACCAGTCTTTATTAAATAGTTGTGTTTTTTGTTTTTCACTGGCTAAAGCATCGGCTAACTGCAGGGTTTCAGGTGTAAGTTTATCAAGATTATCGGTAAAAGTTTTGTGAAACGTCCATTCCAAGGCTATTCCCATTTTTTTTGTAGCTTTATATTTTATTCCGGCACCAAAAGGAATAATAAACTGAACGGGGTACCCCCCGGTATTAGGTATTACTGACATAGCCAAACCTGCAGTAAGGTAAGGCGAAGATGTTTTGGCTTTTGGTTTCATTGAACGGAAATTAAATTCCATTCGAGCTGACCACTCACCTATGAAAGTATTGAAATTATAGTTTCTATCTAGGCTGCAAGCTGTAATGTGGATTGAAGTTGCGACGAAACAATATACCATACATAGGTTGTATTCTATAAAATGGTGTTCCCTGATTTAGTTCACCTATATAATAAGCTCCTCCGCCCTGAACACCCATCTGAGAATATTGCTGTGCCTGAACCATATACGCTAGGCCAACGAATATGATGATTAAAATAGCTTTGGCTTTTATCATTATGAATTGTTATTTAAATTTTGGTAAACCGCTTCTTGTAGAACTCAATTTTCGGTAAAGGGTAATATTTAGCATCATATATGAATCGTTGTAATCCGGACTTCCTCTGAATCGTTTTCCGCTTTCATATCGATTTTCTTCCCAATCGGGATCCCCTGGCTCTATGGTTGTATTGGTATTATAATCTGTTATATGTATATGCCTGTCTGAAAATACAGAATGAACAGCGTAGTTTTCATATGTTCCTGAGATCCAGCCTTTGTCCACAGCTTCATAAAAATTAAAGTATCGGTTGCTAACATCGTCGATATAATCGGTGGTAGTGTATCTGTTGCTAAGCTCCATGCCTATAGACCAATATCTGTTGATCGTATACTTAGCCCCTATACCCATGGGTATTGCCAATTGGAATCGCTTATAAGGATTTGGAACTTTCACCAGTACAGAGTCTTTGTCTTTGTATTGCGTCACATGGCCTTGTCCCTCAGTACCCAATGGTTGAAGTTCATACCAGTTGCCGTCGGGACCTAAAGCTTTAGGGTTGAAATAGAAACCGCCAACACCTACAAAAACGTAAGCACTCAACAAATTTCTGAGGCCTGCAGATATCTGGTATCGGGAACTGATTTTCTCCTTTATAAAATGATACTCAATCTGCGAAGAGGCTTCCATGAGCGGCGAATAGAAACTTAGGTTTCTATTCTGACGACCGTAAGAACCTGAACGTTCATCACTTCCATTGAGAAAGCCATAAAATATCTGCCCCCTAACGGTCATGTTTTCAAATATTTTATATCGCATACCAGCGTGAAAAGATGGCCGTGTAGCTGCTCCGTCAAGGTCGCGTACGCCAAGAAAGTGAGAAGCATCGGCGCCACCACCTCCCAAATCGCCCATAAAATTGGTTGTTCCCAGCCCGAAGAACAAATCGTATCTATATTGTTTCCACCGCTGAGCTTGGGTAGAAAGCATAGGTATGAGCAGAGCTAAGATTAAAATTGTACGTTTCATAACAAATATTGGTGCTATTGAATAAATACTCTATTAAAACTTATAAATGATACGAATATTTTACAAATAAGTTTCTTTAACATTTCAAAAAATAAACCAACTTATCAATTTCTTTTATCGGCACCCCACATTAATTTATTTCGTAGGGTTTTGAAGAAGGTATTGTTTGGAAATTTAACCAAATTGAGACTAAAATCTGCTTTGCGTATATACAACTCAGTATTGTCGGCAATAAAAACAGAACGAGAATCGAGCGAGGCTAGGTACTCATGATTTCGACCTTCTACTACAAGTTTTATTTCACAGTCGTTGGGCAGTATCATGGGGCGCACCGTAAGATTATGCGGTGCTATAGGTGCTATTATAAAGTTGCTGGCCAAAGGCGACACTATAGGTCCCCCCACACTCAGGGAATACGCAGTGCTTCCTGTAGGCGTAGCTACAATAAGGCCATCGGCCCAGTATGAATTCAGATAATCTCCGTTTACGTATGCATGAATTGTAATCATGGAAGAGGAGTCCTTTTTGTGCAAAGTAAGTTCATTGAGGGCAAAATTGAGCTTCCCGAAATGATTTTGCTCTGTTTGTAACGAAAGTAAAACTCTTTTCTCAATTTGATAGTTACCGGCAAACAAATCGTTAATAGCAGTTTCAATCTCATGGCGGGATATATCCGCCAAAAAGCCCAATCTGCCGCTATTGAGTCCGATGAGTGGTGTTCCTGAGTCCTTAACAAATATAGCAGACTCCAAAAAAGTGCCATCGCCACCCACACTGATGCAAAAATCGGTTGCGGGCAAGAGTTCATCAGTAGCGCCAAAGGTTTTGATGTGGCCAAGACGCCTTGCTGCAATAGCATAGTCAACAACTTCTGAAAATAGGGTTCAAAGTCGGGTTTAAAATCCTTGCCAAAAATTGCTATGTGCATATAGTGAATTTAAAAACTGAGCAAAAGTAAGAAGATGACTGATTTGCGCAAAACTATTGTTGCAAAAAGCAGTATTATAATTTTTGGTATTAAAAAGAGACCCTGATGGGTGCTTTTAAGTGCAAAAAAACGCCGTACTCCCCGTACTTGTTTACCGAAAAATCAACACGTATTACTTTATCATAGTATGTTACAAAGTCGATACCAACGCCATAACTAAACAAAAAGGTATTCACAAAGGTGTTGTTGTAAAGGGTTGAAACATCGCTATTATCAACAGTATAGGCCAGATCTGTATACGCGTTCAGATATACACTTACAGGTATTTTGTTGAATTTTGGGAACGGCAAAAAATCGAGATTATAAATATGTTCTTCAAAAATCTGATATTTAATATTTTGTTGGGCAAAAGCTAAATGCTCAGCATCAACAACGTAGTACTCGTAACCGCGTAGTGCAAATGTAT
>JAIFMY010000202.1 GCA_020048155.1 Bacteroidota bacterium | reverse complement strand
ACGCAAAGGAATTCGAGCGCTTGCAAGCTTTGTGGATTTTAAGCTCCGCCATTCGTACCGACGACGACGAAACCAACATAGCGCTGAAGCGATTCAGGAAGCGTGTGGCAAAGCCTGAAACTCCCATTTATATGCTCATTTTGAGCAAAGTTCCCACATTTGTAAGATATGCGGCAGTAGTGCTGCTGGCTGTAAGCATCACGCTTTGGTTTTCAGAAAAAGAAATAGTAGACCCGGGCTTAGCGGGATTATATTTCGAAACTTACGTACCCATCAAGCAAAAAAGCCAGATAACCCTGCCCGATGGCACCAAAATTTGGCTCAATTCCGATACCCGCATACGCTACGCTGCCAATTTCGGGCAAGAAGAAATTCGCGAAGTTTTCTTGTCAGGAGAAGCGTATTTTGAAGTGGCCAAAAACCCGGATCAACCTTTTTATGTGCATACCGACAAACTGGACGTGAATGTAACCGGAACCATTTTCAACCTGCGTTGCTATCCCGATGACGAAAATGTAGAAACCGCGCTGGTGGAAGGCAAGGTAATATTGGTAAATGTAGAAGGAAACGAAGACGAGGAGTACGAACTGAAACCCAACCAAAGGGCGGTATTCAGAAAATCGGCACAAAACGTGAAAATAGAGAACCTGAAAACAGGAAAGGATGATATGCCGCTCCCCGGCAAGAATGTGAGCAAAGACTTAAGCCAGCATATAGAAGCCATAGTATCGTGGAAAGATGAGAAACTGGTATTCGAAAACGAACCATTTCCCATGCTTGTAACCAGACTTGAACGTTGGTTCAACGTAAAGATTTCGGTAATGGATGAAGAACTGAAAAAAAGCCACTATACCGGAAAATTTATCAACAACGAAACCCTCGAACAGGTATTGAATGTGATAGGAGAAACTGCTGAAGTGAAAATTGAACAAAAAAACAATGAAATAACTATAAAACCTTTTAATCAGAAACGCATGAAACACAACTGACACCAACCGCATTTTAATTCCGGAACAATTTACTGAAAATTGAAATTGCCGAAGAATGTTAGGGCCATTCCCCGGCAAAGTTCAATAAATAAATAACAGGAGGTACATCAAATTCCGTCTGATCGTGATCCTCATGTCTAACCATTAAACATTAACAAAAATATGGAAAAAGATAAGAATGTCAAAATTCGAAAAATTAAAAAGTTATTCATGATTATGAAACTAATAACGGCCCTGCTGCTGATAGGTACTTTGCAGATCTCTGCCAACACATTTTCGCAGGATGTGAGGCTTAGCCTGAACATGAAAGACGGATCTCTGGCCGAGTTTTTTAAGGAGGTAGAACTGAAGACCAATTACAGCATTTTTTACAAAAATGAATTACTCGATTTGTCGCAAAAACTTCAGATAGTAGTGAAGGATGCTCCATTGGCTGAGGTACTTACCAAAGCCCTGGCAGGACAAAACGCATCGTTCAAAATAATAGACAAAGTAATAGTGATTACCCCAAAAACTGTAGAGCAACTCACGCTTACAGGAAAAGTGATAGACAAGGAACAAGGGCAACCGCTCCCGGGCGTTAGCATCATGATACAAGAAACCAAAGAGGGCACCATCACGGATCTCGATGGCAACTATACACTCAAGCTACCTAGTACCGATGTCACCGTTGTATTTTCATTCATAGGATACAAACCGCAAACAATAGCACTTGCCGGAAAAACCACCCTCAATGTGACAATGGAAGAAGAAACCAAAGGCCTTGAAGAGGTAGTGGTAGTTGGATATGGCGCACAAAACAAGAAACTCATCACCGGATCGATAGGTTCGGTAAATATGGCCGACAATAAACTGGCGCCTAACCAAATGCTTGCTTCATCGTTGCAAGGTAAAACTGCTGGCGTACTCATAAACCAGAACTCAGGTACACCTGGTGGCGGTATATCGGTACGCATACGTGGCAACAGCTCAGTGACTGCCGGAAATACCCCATTGTATGTGATAGATGGTATACCCGTGACCACAGGCGACTACTCGCAGGTGAGTTTCAGCGGACAGGGCATCAACGCACTTTCAGACTTAAATCCGAACGAAATTGAATCCATCTCCATCCTGCGCGATGCTGCTGCTACCTCTATATACGGCGCACGTGGCTCAAACGGTGTTGTGCTCATCACCACCAAAAAAGGCATTAGCGATAAAACCCGGGTAGAATTCAGCGCATACACTGGCCTGCAAAGTCAGATAAAACCATTTGAAGTACTCAATGCACGTCAGTTCAAAGAATTCAAAAACGAGCTGGTAGTATCGGAAGGCGGTCTACCCATTTATTCACAAGAAAATATTGACAAAAACGAGGTAGATGTAGATTGGCTTGACCAAATTTTGCGTGTTGCCCCCATTTCTAATTACGATATATCAGTAAGTGGGGGTAATGCCAAAACCAAGGTTTTCGTGGCAGGAACCATTTTCAACCAAGATGGTATTGTGCTGGGAACTTCTTACAAACGTTACAATGGAAGGGTAAACCTGGATCATGCGGTAAACGATAAACTAAAATTCACAACCAAATACGCACTTAGTTTTTCAAAAAATAAACGAGTAGAAGGCGACCAGTCGCTCAACGGGCCACTGCCCAATGCCATGACGCTGCCTTCTATATACCCCATATACCGTGCCGATGGCAGCTACGATGAGAGTGGCCCATACGCCAACCCTGTAGCCATAGCCACAGAAGCTAGCAACGAAGCCAACAGCTACAGAAATATCACCGACTTGGCAGGCGAGTATATCATAGTACCGGGCTTAGTTTTCAAAACCAAATTGGGGATTGACTACCTGAACCTCAATGAGCACAGCTACGACCCCGTAAGCACACGCCAAGGCGCTCGCTACAAAGGTGCCGGTATTGAATCTAACTCAAATGTTCTCAATATCATACACAGCGATTTGCTTACTTATACCAAATCGTTTGCAAATACTCATAATCTGGATGTATTGCTCGGCTTTAGTATGGAAAACTACCGCAGGGTATCTGACTTTATACGTGGTTCCGATTTTCCAAGCGAAGAATTTGAATACTTGGTTTCGGCTTCTACTATCACTTCGGCACAGGTGAGACTCACCGAGCGCAGACTCAATTCTTATTTCACCTCGGTAAACTACAACTACAAGTATAAATACCTCTTTACTTTCAATGCCCGATACGATGGTTCATCCAAATTTGGTGAAAACAATAAATATGGCTTTTTCCCTTCTGCATCGTTGGGCTGGAGAGTGAGCGAGGAAGAATTCCTGAAAGGCGTCAAAAGCATTTCCGACCTCAAATTCAGGGTAAGCTATGGCCTCTCGGGCAACGACCAGATACCGGACTTCAGATCATTGGCTCTGTATGCAGGTGGCGGAAACTACTTGGGCGAATCGGGTATCATACCCCTCCAGTTGCCTAACCCCGACCTCAAATGGGAATCTACCAGCCAGTTTGATGCCGGTTTCGACCTTGGCCTCTTTGAAGATCGCATTACACTGAGCGTGGATGTGTACATGAAAAAGACAACCGATATGTTACTCTCACGCCCTATTTCTCTCACATCGGGCTATAGCAGCATCACCTCCAATATGGGCGAGCTATCAAACAAGGGGATTGAGTTTATTCTCAACACCATCAATATTCAGCGTACTTTCAGTTGGTCTACCACCCTCAATTTTTCGGCCAACCGCAACGAGGTGCTGAAATTGTATAACCACCAGCCTATTGACAATGTGGGCCGTGGCAGCAACCGAGTAGAAGAAGGTGAGCCAATCGGTATTTTTTATGGTTACTTGTCGCTGGGTGTAGACCCCTCAACAGGCGACCTCAGGTTTAAAGATGTGAGTGGCGATGGACAAATAACCTCTGCCGACCGAACCAAAATTGGTGATCCGAATCCACTTTTCACCGGAGGTCTTACCAACAACCTTGGCTACAAAGGCTTTTCTCTCAATTTCTTCATTCAGTACTCATACGGCAACGATATTTTCAATGGAACCCGCCGCTATACAGAGTCGCTGGGATTAACCCCCGACAACCAAAGCATAGCAGTACTCGACCGTTGGAAAAATCCGGGCGACCGTGCCACCATGCCGCGTGCCACTTCTACCGACCCAAATGGCAACAACCGAATTTCTTCCAGATTTATAGAAGATGGCTCGTACCTAAGACTCAAAAATGTGTCGCTGAGCTACAGCTTCAGACCCGAAACCATAAAACGAATGAGAATTAGTTCGCTCAGAGTATACTGTACCGTTCAGAACCTCTACACTTTTACCAAATACACAGGTATGGACCCCGAAGTAAACTATGCCGGCGACAGCAACCTGATCATGGGTACCGATTTCTTTACCTACCCACAAGCCCGCACAGTAACCTTTGGCGTAAATATGGGAATCTGACAGTATAATATGAATTAACTCAAATTTTCAGAAAATGAATACTTTAAAATATATAAGCCTTATACTCACATTTTCGCTGCTCATGGCTTGCGAAATGAATGAGATAACCCCCACAGAGTATGTTGCTGCCGACGAAGCCATCACCAACGCCAATGGAGTAAAAAAAGCTGTGGTTGGCTGCTACGATGCACTGCAGTCGCAATCGTATTATGGCCGGAATATGATCATAGTACCCGACCTGGTAGCCGACAACCTGAAAGAGTCTGGTACATTACAAGAATATGTAGAAATAGACAACAACCGAATGTTAGCCGACAATGCTACAGTGCTTGGCATATGGTCGAGCCTGTACGATGCTATCAACCGTGCCAATATTGTTCTGTTTTACGTACCCAAAGTAAACGATATGGCCGACGATTTGAAAAACAATTATTTGGGTGAAATGCGTTTCTTACGTGCATTGCATTATTTCAATTTGGTACGTTTGTTTGGCAAAGTGCCACTCAGACTTACTCCCGCTTTCAACCCCACCGATGCCAACAACATCAAGCGCAACGATGTGAGTGAGGTGTATGCAGCCATCATAGACGATTTGCTTTTTGCCGAAGCCAATATAAACAATACGGTACGAGGCCGCGCTACCAAACAAAGTGCCACCGCGCTGCTGGCCAAAGTGTACCTTACTACCGGACAATACGACTTAGCAAAACAAAAAGCGGCTGCCGTAATTGCACAATTCCCCCTGGAAAGCAATTATAGCAATCTATTCAGCACCGAAGACCCTGCCGAAGTGATATGGTCGGTGAAATTCAATGCACAAGACGGAAACCGCCTGGCGCTGTATTTTGCACCAACCGGTATGGGAGGCAGAAACGAAGTGGTACCTACCAATGAGCTGAATGCAGCCTTCGAAAGTGGCGATTTGCGCAAAAATGTATCTATTGCCTCCGAAAATTATGTACTGAAATACAAAGACATAGCCACCGGAACCGACAAGGTGATAGTATTGCGAAACGGAGAAATGTATCTGATACGCGCTGAAGCCGAATTAAGACTAGCATCGCCAGATTTGTCACTTGCAACTGCAGACATAAATGCCATACGCGCTCGTGCAGGTCTGGCAGCCACTGCCGCTTCTACCAAAGACGATTTGTTGCTGGCTGTGGAAAAAGAACGACGTGTGGAATTGGCATTTGAAGCCCAGCGTTGGTTCGACCTGGTGCGCACCAACAGGATAACAGCCTACTTACCTAGCGTTACTGCCAACCAGATACTTTTCCCCATTCCACTTTCCGAAGTTCAGGCCAGTGGATTGGAACAAAATACAGGTTACTAATTTTCATTTTTTACTAATATAAATATCCTAACAATTATGTCAACACTAAAAAGAAATCTTTGGATACTGGTGCTTGCACTATCTACTTTTATTGCTGCTTGTGATAAGTCGGAAGACGAACCAATACCCAGCACCGTAGCTAAATTTACTTTCACAGCTACTAATACTCAGACAGCCCCTTGCGTGGTTACATTTACAAACCAAAGCATAGAGGCTACCAATTATGCATGGGAATTTGGCGATGGCCGCACTTCTACTGATAAAGATCCTGTGATGAGCTTTGCAACTCCTGGTACTTTCAAAGTAAAACTGGTGGCAACCAACAGCAAGAATACCGACATTATGACCAATACCAGCACTGTTACTGTTGATCTGGTTATTGCAGACCCAAATGCCGGAAAATCGCGGGTATTGTATTTTGGCGACCGCGCTACAGGCAAAGTTCACAAAGTGATTCTCAACGGACAAACACCTACTATACAAAATGTAAGCTCAGGCGGAATTGGCAAACCTTATGGTATAGCCATAGATGAAACCAATCGCAAAATTTATGTGGGTGATAATGTAAACTTTAAAATTTATCGTTACGATTTTGATGGCACAAACCAGACTTCTATCTGGGATGGCTCTTCAGATGCAACTATCGATGGTCCGTATGGTTTGGCTATTGCCGAAGGTAAATTGTATTTTACCTCCAATAAAGGTATACATATGGTAAATTTCGATGGTACCGGCCATAGTGTTGCTATACCTACTGTTTCTACCACTGCACCTGAATTCCCTTTAGGTCTGGCTTACAATCCTAAAGACAAAAAATTCTATTTCACCAACGATAAACTCGATTTTACAGGTGGTGTATGGAGTGTAAAAATGGATGGTACAGGTTTTACCAAACTTGTAGATGGCGTAGATGGTACTGCCATTGCACTTGATACTACAGGTACAGGTAAAATATATTTTGCCGATTATGGTATTGGTATCAAACGTTGCGACATGAGCGGAGCCAATCCTACCAAAATTGGAGATGTTGGTGCTAAGGCAACTTGGGGAATAGCTGTAGATGCTTATGCCAAAAAAGTATATTGGTCATTTACCATTTCTAACCTCGATCCTGATTGCAAAATCATTCAAGCCAATCTGGATGGTTCTTCTTCTATAGACTGGATTACCAATGTAAATGCTAAAGCAATTACTATAGATACGTTCAGATAAGCTTTCATACAGATTACTCAATCTATTTGCCCGGGAGTAAAAGCTTCCGGGCTTTTTGTTTAAATTTATCTATAAATGATTTACTTTTGACATTATGAAATGAATAGACCGTAAAAGTTTAATACAAAAAATCTAACAATCAATCATTTGGATTCTAAAAAAACAATTCTCCGTCTTCGTACTATTCCACGCTTGGCCTCTTTGGCGGGTTGTGTGATCATATTAATAACAGTGGGGTTCGATATGCCTGTGTGGTTCAAGAATTTCAGTATTAGTCTCAACCTGATAGTGGTTTACATAGGGCTCATATCTATATTCAGCAGATATTTCTCAAAAAAGAGCAGGCCATCTTTCAAGGTCTTTGATATAGATGTCATTTTTACACTTTATATTATTACCACACTTATAATGAGGCTAGAAGGGATTGATTTCCCGATGCTCAATTTCCTTAGAAACGACCGATGGTTAAATCTGGCAGTTATTTTGGTGCTCATCCGCGAACTGTTTGCTTTACGTATGAATCTGAAGTACAAACAAGTAAATACTGCTCAGGTTTTCATTTTTAGTTTTCTCATTATTATACTTTTAGGGAGTTTTATGCTCATGTTGCCAAATGCCACTACTGCCAACATATCGTACTTAGAAGCGTTATTCACCTCCACAAGTGCCGTATGTGTGACAGGACTGGCAGTTGTTGATACTGCAACATTTTTCACCCCATTTGGCCAAGGAATTATCCTTTTTTTAATTCAAATAGGTGGGCTGGGTATTCTTACTTTTGTAAGCTATTTCAGTTACTTTTTTATGGGAAATGCGAGCTACGAAAGCCATATGGTTTTGAGCGAAATGACCAATAATGAAACCTTGGGCGAGGTATTCAACACCCTGAAAAAAATCATTATCGTTACTTTTAGCATTGAACTCCTTGGATTCATGCTCATCATGCAAAGTATCGACAATGCAGTAATACCAAGGTTTTCCGAAAGGGTTTTCTTTTCCGCTTTTCATTCCATTTCCAGTTTTTGCAATGCGGGTTTTTCAACGTTATCAAGCGGGCTGTACGAAAGCACTTTCAAATACAATTATACTTTACATCTCATAGTGGCTGCACTCATTATTCTGGGCGGCATTGGTTTTCCTATCATTTTCAATCTGTGGCGATACATCAAAAACAAAATTTTCAATCTGTTCAAACTCATAGTGTACAAAAAAAGGGATACTTATCGACCATGGGTATTGAACCTCAATTCGAAAATTATACTCATGAGTACACTGATGTTGATACTCTTTGGCATGATTTTCATATACATACTCGAATACAACAATACATTGGCAGATCATGGAATGTATGGTAAAATAGTTACCGCATTTTTCGGTTCGGTAACAACCCGTACAGCCGGTTTCAATACTGTGGATATGTCGGCGCTAACTTTACCCACAGTGATGATATTTATATTTCTGATGTGGATAGGCGCTTCTCCTGCATCCACCGGCGGCGGCATAAAAACCAGCACTATGGCATTGGCCTTACTGAATATTCTTAGCTTGGCAAAAGGCAAAGAACGAGTAGAAATATATGGAAGAGAAATTTCTCAAATATCAATAAATAAAGCGTTTACAATTATCATTTTATCCATTATAGTTATATCTCTTTCGGTATTCGGATTGGTAATATTCGATGCTGAAAAGGGTTTGATGAACCTAATTTTTGAAAGTGTATCGGCATACAGCACAGTTGGCCTCACCCGAGGCATAACCGCAGAATTGAGCAATCCGGGCAAGATTATCATTATTGCCACTATGTTTATTGGCAGGGTGAGTATGCTCACAGTGCTGATTGCTTTTGTAAAGAAAGTGGCTCACAAAAAATATAGCTATCCAACAGAAGAAATTTTAATAAACTAAAAAACTGATTGAATGAAGTTTATAATTATAGGATTGGGGCATTTCGGTTCGGCTTTGGCCGAACAGCTCACCCTGCTCGGGCATGAAGTAATAGGCGTAGATAAAAACATGGACAAGGTGGAAAGCATAAAAGAACGTATCACTCACGCCATATGTCTCAATAGCAAAGATCCTGCGGCTGTAAAAAGCCTGCCCATAAAAAATACCGATACTGTGATTGTATGCATTGGCGAAGATGAAGGCGAAAATATAATGACTACAGCACTCTTGAAACGAATGAATGTGAAGAGGCTCATCAGTCGGTCGGTTTCCCCCCTCCACGAAAATGTGCTTGAGGCTATGGGAATCACAGAAATAGTGCGTCCGGAACTTGAAACTGCGGAGCGCTGGGCCATTAACCTGTCAACCACCGGGTTCATAAACCTCCATAAAATCACCAATGAGTATTATATTGTAGAAATGAAAGTGCCACAGCAATTTGCGGGACAAACCATTGAGCAAATTGGTTTTAATAAAAACTACAATATCATAGTGCGGCGAAATAGTTACCGCCAAAACCATACTAAATGAAGGCGATGTAATTGTAGTATATGGCAATAAAAGCGATTTGGAACGGGTAATGAATGTTATGGAAGAAATAGATTAGATTACTTTTGGTGGAATGCAACATTCAGGCAATTCAAGGTACGGGAGATTTTTTATATTTCGCATTGTGAAAAAAAAAATAATTACTTTTATAGCAACTAAAGAGGGAATTTTCCTTAAAACATTATTTAATATATCTAACTGACATTAAATTACTTATAGAATGGAACAGACTCAATCAATTAAAGACTTAATTCTTGATATAGATTCAGATAAACTTGTTCTTCCAGAGTTCCAGAGAGATTTTGTTTGGGAGATTAGTAAAACCTATGACCTTTTTGATTCTATAGTGAAAGACATTTTTATAGGCGCAATAATTTATGGTATTCCATCTTTTGAAATTGCAGTCAGAGAAATTGATCATCGTCCTAAAATTGCAAAAGGAAAAAAAAGACCACATCTAACTATACGAAATATTAGCCTTGAAGATATTCAAAAGAGACAAAAACTTGATAAATCTAACTTTAAACTTGTTCTAGATGGTCAACAAAGAATCACTTCGCTTTACAGAGCAATCAAAGGAATAGATGAAGTTTGGTTTATTTCGAAAAACTCATCAGAAATTGGCGATAAATCATTTGATAAGTGCGATTTAGAAGAACTTCTTTCTGGTTTTGATGGTAACCAAGACAACCAAAAGTTATCAATTAAGATTTCAGATGTTTGGAATATGGAAAGTGAAGATTATGACGAAGAATATATACGTGAAAACTTCTTTTATACAAGTGATTATTACAAATTCAATAGTCACCATCCTGATTTTGATAGCAAGGCCGAGTTTCGCAAGTTTAGATTATTAAAAAAGAAAATTGGTGATTTGTTCAAGCAGGAAAAACTGCTATCATTCTACCTGTTGGATATGAGTTTAGAAAAATTTGTAATTTTCTTTGAACGTAGCAACACCCGAGGTGTTCAGTTAAACTTCATCGATATTTTAGCTGCTAAGTTATACACTGGAAACTTTAATTTAAAACAAAAAATAAATGATTTTCAGAAGCAATACCCTAATTATGAACTAATACCTGAAATTATTGTTAGGACGATCGCCTACATAACTAGCCAACCTAAACAAATTGATAGAAACTACATATTAACAAGCTTAAAAGCTTCAGATTTCATAGAATTATGGGATCAAGTATGTGATTATTATAAAATTAGTTTAGATTTTCTATATGAGAATAACTATATCATATCTCAGGATTGGATGCCATATGACAATATGCTAATTCCAATTATTATTTTCCTAAAGGAAATAAAAGGCAGTTTTCATAAGATGTCACAATCTCAGAAAGATTTCTTAACATTCTGGTATCTCAACTCTGTATTTTCGCTTCGTTATTCAGGTTCTTCAAATGAACGTATAATTGAAGATTCAAACATTTTAACTTTAATAGCACAAAATAAAAAAATTAATTCAAACACATTTTTTAATAAGTTATCAAAAATCCAGATATTAAGTTCTGAGGATGTATTCTCATTTGACAAAAAATCTAATGCGATTTATAAAGGCATTTTAAATCTTATTGGTTATAATTCCAAAGGACTTATTGATTGGAATAATGATAGTGTTTTATCCTTAAATTCTGAATTAGAAGACCATCATATTTATCCGAAAGCTTTTATTGAAAAATTTTGCAGTGAAGCAGACAAAGAATATACAAATTGTGTAGCTAATAGAACTTTAGTACCAAAAAAACTAAATATTAAAATTAGCGATCAAAAACCATCAGTTTATCTTAGAGAGATTCAAAGTATGAATTCAAATTTTGAACATACTTTGAATAATCACCTAATTACTAAAGAATTATTAACTGGTGAATATGATAATGAATTTTCATTCTTCCTAAATATACGCGCTGAAGAGATTTTTAAACTTATTGAAAAATACGTCAAAAATCCTTTCGCAAAAATTAAGGATTCATTTTATGAGGAAATTAAGTATGACGAGAATTCGAATATTAATGTAATCGGTACATATAAAGGCAATAAAATTAGTGCAGCCTTTAATCCTATTACATCGAAAGTATTTTTGAACGGCAAGCTTTATGACTCGCCAAGTGCTGCGGCTCAAGCTGCTAAAATTGAATTTGGTGCGAGTTCAGATAACACTGAAAACGGATGGACATTTTGGAGGTTTATTGATAATAACGGCGAAGAACGAAAAATTAATGATTTAAGAAATGATTAAGGATGAATCAATACGAGAGCAAAAAAATTGAGATAATAAAGAACATGAAACCTCTTCAATCCCCTATAACACTCCCTTGCGGTACGGTGCTTACCAACCGCATAGCCAAATCGGCAATGAATGAAAGCCTTGCCGACCTCAAATATGCCCCTACTCCCCTACTCACGCAGGCATACAAGCGTTGGGCTGAGGGTGGCGCAGGGCTGCTTATTTCAGGCAACATCATGGTAG
>JAIFMY010000154.1 GCA_020048155.1 Bacteroidota bacterium | reverse complement strand
AAATCCTTAGAGTCGTTTAAAGCCAATACAATATTTTGCTCGAGAAGTGGCGAAAACAATGATTCAAAAGTCAAGCTCAATCAATTCTTTATATCCTCAAATATTAGTTGTAAAGAAAACGGCCAAAAGTTTGAATATTCGAAAGACAGTATTTTTGCAATACACCTAACTAATGGAGACAACTATCGGTTTATAAATCTCAATATGTATAAGATTATAGATACTTCGTACTTGTATATTTATACCTATTCATTTATTTCAAAACAAAATATACAGAACGGTCCTACCCGCAGGACAAAAGAAACCCTAGTCACTCAATATTTTTTTTCAACAGGCAATCACAATGTGGTCTACGAGCTCACTATGATCAATTTGTGTAAGAACCTAAAAATTGACCCTGACTTAAAGGTGTCTCTGAATAAGAAATTTAGCGATGAAAAATTACTTCCAACCATCAATTCTGAAACAGGCAGGCTTCTGCTGAACGAGTATTTGAAAGAATGGGAACAAAAAGAAAAGAAAGGATAATAATACCATCATGTTAGAAAAAATCATACAGTTTAGTGTAAATAATAAACTCATCATCATACTATTTACCCTCACCATTGCAGCATTTGGCATTTATGCTGTACTACATATTCCGGTAGGAGCAGTGCCCGATATTACCAATAATCAAATACAGGTAATAACTACCTCAGGAAATTTATCTACCCAAGAGATAGAGCAATTTATAACCACTCCCGTAGAGATGGAAATGGCTAACCTACCCGGCGTAAAAGAAATACGTTCCATTTCAAAATTTGGAATATCGGTAGTAACAGTGGTATTCGAAGAAAACATGGGCACATACCTACCACGGCAGGTATTGGCTGAAAAAATTAAAACTGCCTCAGCCAATATTCCCGAAGCCTATGGCTCGCCGGAAATGGGACCAATTACTACCGGACTTGGTGAAATATACCAATATATAGTAGATGTAAAACCTGAGTTCAGAGACAAATACACACCTATGGAGCTCCGCACCATTCAGGATTGGATCATTAAAAGACGCCTTTCGGGAATAAACGGAGTAGTAGAAATAAATAGCTGGGGTGGATATTTAAAACAATATGAAGTTTCTATTATTCCTTCTAAAATAAAGAGTTATGGAATAAGTCTGATGGAAGTATTCGATGCATTAGAAAAGAATAATGGAATAACAGGCGGTGCCTACATAGAAAAAACAAACCAGAGCTACTTCATCAGGGGCGATGGCCAGATGAAATCGCTGGAAGACATTGAAAACACAGTAGTAAAAACAACCAACGACAGACCTATACTAGTAAAAGATGTAGCAACAGTAATTTACGGACATGCAAATCGATTTGGTGCCATTACTGCCAATGGAAACGGTGAAACCGTGCTAGGGCAAATCATGATGCTCAAAAATGCCAATTCTAAACTGGTAATATCTGAAGTAAAAGAACGAGTGGCCGAAATACAGAAAGGACTACCTGAAGGTGTATTCATAAACCCGATACTCGAAAGAAGCGAGCTGATTGCAAAAACTTCATTCACAGTAGCCGAAAACCTGATATTGGGTGCAGTCATAGTATTGTTTATAGTCATTCTGCTGCTTGGCGATATACGCTCTGCCTTAGTCATAGCCTCCATGATACCTCTGGCCTTACTTTCAACCATAAGCTTGATGTATGTGTTTGGAATTGATGCAAATTTGATGAGCCTAGGTGCACTCGACTTCGGTATTATCATAGATGGTGCCGTTATCATTGTGGAATTCATAGTACTTCGCATGATGGCTCAGAAAGTGGATATTCAAGCTACTGAAGGTGAAGAGCGTCAGTTGCTCATGGATAAAATATCCATAAATGGCGCTTCCAAGATGATGCAATCTGCCATTTTCGGGCAGATAATCATTCTCATCGTTTTTATTCCTATCTTATCACTTACAGGAGTTGAGGGGAAAATGTTCCGGCCTATGGCGTTGTCGTTTTCCTTTGCCATCATCAGTGCCATGATATTCGGCCTTACTTGGCTACCTGTAGCGGCAACGTTGTTTCTGAAACCTCCCAAAACCGACAAGCCCAACCTTTCAGCCCGCTTCATGACTAAGTTGCAGGAATGGTACACTCCCATTATCCGATGGTCTTGCTGTAACAAGCGCAAAGTACTTGGAGCAGCGCTTGTATCGCTTATTATTACATTCATCTTATTCATGCGCATTGGAGGTGAGTTTGTCCCTACGCTTGATGAAGGGGATTTTGTAATTCAACCTGTGCTCAAAACCGGTTCCTCACTATCCAAAACAGTAGAAATGACTACTCAAATGGAAAAAATACTGATAGAGAAGTTCCCCAATGAAATAGACCAGATAGTATCACGAATTGGTGCTGCTGAAGTACCTACAGATCCGATGTCGATGGAAGAAATAGATATGATCATAAAACTCGAACCAAAGAAAAACTGGACTGAAGCCTCAAACAAAGAGGAACTTGCAGATAAGTTCAAAGAAGCGCTGTCGGTGATACCAGGGGTAGAATATGAGTTTACCCAACCCATAGAAATGCGTTTCAACGAACTCATTACCGGGGTGCGATCAGATATAGCCATCAAGATTTTTGGTGAAGATTTAGATTACATCAACCAAAAGGCAAATGAAATAAAAAACCTGATATCTGATATAGAAGGTGCAAGCGATGTAATAGTAGAAAAAACCGCCGGACTGCCCCAAATAAGAGTACAGTACAACCGCAATAAAATTGCATACTACGGAGTAAATATAGAAACCCTCAACACCATTCTTTCTGCTGCATTTGCAGGTAAAACTGCCGGAGTAATATTTGAAGGGGAAAAAAGATATGATTTGGTGATGCGCTACAACAAACTCAACCGAATCGACATTGAAGACATTCGCCAATTAGAAGTACCCGTATCCAATGGAAGGATGATACCATTTTCTGAACTTGCCGATATATATTATACACAAGGTCCAGCCAAAATTTCGCATGACAATGCCCACCGCAGGGTTGTTGTCAGCGTAAATGTGCGCAACCGCGACCTGCAATCGGTAATCTTAGATATTCAGAACAAAATAGATAAGAATTTAACACTGAAGGCTGGGAACTATGTAGAATACGGAGGGCAGTTTGAGAACCTGCAGAATGCTACAAATCGCCTATTATTCGCAGTTCCTATAGCACTGCTGCTAATTTTTATAGCCTTGCATTTCGCATTCCAGTCGCTCAAAGATGCCCTGATGATATTTTCGGCCATTCCATTGGCTACCGTAGGTGGTGTTCTTTTTCTTTGGTTGAGAGATATGCCCTTTAGCGTTTCAGCAGGCATTGGTTTCATAGCCCTTTTTGGCATTGCGGTGCTCAATGGCATAGTACTT
The DNA here is from genome assembly GCA_020048155.1 of Bacteroidota bacterium. Lineage (GTDB taxonomy): Bacteria > Bacteroidota > Bacteroidia > Bacteroidales > DYOH01 > JAIFMY01. Next base: position 6,408 of record JAIFMY010000154.1, on the reverse strand, counting down.
ATAGAACATCTGAAAGAACTTCAGCACCAAGGTATGACCAATATGCGCGAGCTAATCATTACAGGAACCAAGAACAGATTGCGTCCGGTACTCCTTACTGCCAGTGCAGCTGCTATGGGCTTTTTGCCAATGGCTATTTCTAGTGGGGCTGGTGCCGAGGTTCAACGCCCGCTTGCAACGGTAGTTATTGGCGGACTTATAACCTCTACATTGCTCACCCTCATTGCACTTCCGCTTTTATTCGAATTATTTTACAACGTGAAAGGAATCAAACTTTTCCCGCTACGCTTTATTCGTGAAAACAAAACATTAGTATTCCTTCTATTTTTCATTCCTTTATCGCCTGCATTTGGGCAAGAAAACGAAATGAAGATTCATCAGGCCTTAGATACTGCTTTGGTTTACAACAAAGATTTGGCTGCTACGGCATTGAAAATAGAAGAAAGCAAAGCATTGAAAAAGAATTCGTTTAACCCCGGAAAAACAGTACTAAGCTATGGTACCGATCAGAATAATATAGCCGAGCAGGGGTATCCACTTCAGATATTTGGAGTTGAACAAAGTTTGAGTTTTCCAACACAGTATATGGCGGCATCGCGCACTCAAAGGCTATTGGTGTCGATGGCAGAATATGAATTCAGGCAGAAACAGAATGAGGTGAAAAAAAATGTGTCCAGTGCATTTTTCACCTATCAAAACATTGTGAGCAAACAAAAATTGTATGGAAAATTCGACAGCTTATATACAATCCTCCTATCGCAATTGGAAAAAAGAGCAGAGCGAGGAGATATAAGCAGATTAGAACTTCTGAACGTGAAAGCAAAAAAGAATCAGATTTCTACCGTATTAAATTCATTGCTACTGGAGAAAACCAATGCATACAAACATTTGAAATATCTGATGAATTACAATGAAGATTTTACAGTATCCACAGAGCAGGAAATTTTGCCAATCATTTCCAGTCCACCAGATTCATTGCCTGTTTTTTTCGCGCTACAAGCAGAGAGTGATTACTCCAAATCGCTGATAAGTGTAGAAAAAAACAAAATGTTGCCCGATATTTCGTTCAATTACTTTCTGGGTACCAATAAATATGAAAATGGCAAATACTATCATGGCTTTCAGGTAGGTCTGGCTGTTCCTTTATTCTATAGAAGCTATAAAGCCAATGTAGACGCTTCTCGCATATCATACATGGCCCAGAGCATGACCGTAGAAAATGAAAAGTTGCGCATACAAACCCAACTCAACGAACTTATGAATGAGCACATCAGGTACAACGAATTGATCATTCAATATCACACTACTAACGAGCCTCTGATGCAAGAAATCATGAAAACGGCACTCAAATCTTTTCAATTGGGAGAAATCAATTTCTACCAATTTGTAAGCAGCTATGAAACAGCTCTTCAAATAGAAATTGAATATTTGGACAACCTTTTGAAATATAACCAGACAGTTACAGAAATTATGTTTTTTACAAAATAATTAGGAGATGAAAATTTTTAGCTACATACTTTTATCCATTGGTATTATTATTCTATCCTGCAATAGTCAGGAAACTATAGAAGAAACCTCAGATTCGGGCTTTATTCAAATAACCAAGGCACAATTTGAATCAGAAAAAATGCTTTTGGGTAAGCCTGAGTATTCGATGTTTGCCGATATTATCTCATTCACGGGTGTTGTGATACCAGATATCAATGGCCTGGCTCAAATCAGTTTGCCACTTCCCGGCCTTATCAACAAAATAAATTACAAACCAGGGCAGAGTGTTACTAAAGGAGCAGTCCTTTTCGAAGTGTCGGGCAACGATTTTTTGGATATGCAAAAAGATTTTGCCGAGTCATTTGCCTCACTTACACGCTTGGAAAGCGATTTTACGCGGACTCAAGAATTGCATAAAGACAACATAGCTACGCAAAAAGATTTGATTCTGGCCCAAACAAGCTATTATGCCGAAAAAGCGAAATACAATGCTCTGCGTATGAAACTTCAGGCCATAGGGTTGAATGTAAGTAAAATTGAAAATGGAGATTTTTATTCATCTTATCTTATAGTATCACCCATAAATGGCTTTGTAGCTCAAATAGATGCTTCCATCGGCCAATACATGGATCCACAGCAAAAAATAGCTGAAGTGATAGATATTCATTCATTACAATTGCGACTTGATGTTTTTGAAAACAACATTCAAAAAATAAAAATAGGGCAAACAGTAGATTTCTATCTGAATGGAAATAAAGCAAATGTATATAATGCCAAAATCTTTTCTGTAGGCAAAACCATCAATCAGGAGTCTAAATCGGTGCAATGTTTTGCTCAGATTACAAAAAGCGAAGATTTGAACCTGGTGAACAATCAGTTTGTTGAAGGCAGTATATATGCTTCCTCCGACACTGCCCTATCAGTACCCGAAACTGCGATACTGCAATCAGGCGAGGAGCAATATATATTACTATTGGAAAAGCAAGAGAATGAATTGTATTTTTTTTCTAAATCGAAACTTGACAAAGGAAGAACAAACAATAAGCGATTTGAAATCAAACAATTATTGCTAGAAAAGCAAATATTATTAGATGGTGCGTATAACATACAGATCGAATAATTTTGGCCCATGCGTATACATTAAGGATACTTCACTTGTAACTTCGATTGTTCAGGATATAATCGAAGATATGCAAATAGCAAAGGAAGCAAATTCTTCACTCATGGTTTACTCCTCTAAAACATCAAATAAGTTGATATCCCTTAGAATCCTGCAGCCACTTCCTGATAATCAGAAGAAGTATTGTTGAGCAAATCCAACAACACATCGCGCTCCTGAATGAAACGAGGCATATGCTCTGCTTTTACAGGTTCTACAGGAGTAGCATCTATCTGAAGTGGATTTATGGGTTGGTTGTTGAGCCACACCCTGAAATCGAGGTGCGGACCGGTACTGCGTCCGGTGCTTCCCACATAGCCTATCACATCGCCTTGGCGCACATGAGTACCAGGGCGTATGCCGCTCTCATACTTACTCAAGTGCATATATCCGGTCATGTAAGCGCTGCCGTGTTGAATTTTGATATAATGCCCTGCTGCACCGGTATATTCGGCATGTATAACTGTACCATCGGCAATGGCCACCACGGGTGTACCCATAGGAGCAGAATAATCGACCCCGAAATGAGGCATGAATTTTTTGAGAATGGGGTGCATGCGCGCAGAAGTGAAACCGGATGAAATACGAGAATAGCGGAGCGGTGCTTTCAGGAAGTTTTTGCGCAGGCTCTGTCCATCTTTGTCGAAAAATTCACTGATGCTGTCCTGTTTGAAAGGGATGGCATAATACATTTTGCCCATGTGGTTGAAGTATGCGCCTTTTATGGCACCATAGCCCACATATTTTCCCTCCACAAATTTTTCTTCTATTATCATTTTGTACTTATCGCCAACCTGAAGGCCGAAAAAGTCGATTGTCCATGCATAAACCTCAGAAAGATCGTTAGAAATGAGGGGATCAATGCCCGAATCGTCGAGCGACTGCCATAGGTTGGAATGTATGAGCCCCGAAACGGTGCGTTCTTTCACCACTACTTCGTGCATTTCGCGCTTCACACTTACAGAGTCTTTCAGGTTGAATACCACATACTCTACGTCGTTTACCTCGTATACCAGATACGCCAGACTCGAGGCCGAGTCTCTGTTTACAAATGCAGTATATGGCTGCCCTGCCTTCATCTTGCGTACATCAAACACATGGGTGCTTGCACGCAGCAAGGAGTCTATGATATTGCCGGGAACTTTGTATTTGGCCAGTATTTTTCCTAAATACGCATCTTTGGTTATCAGATTTCGGTCTACAGAAAATTTCATTACCGGAATACCGTATTCTTTGAGTATATAATTTTTTGGTGCAAGGGCTATTTCGTACGCCACTTCATTTGCTTCGGTATGCCTGAATGTGAAAGAAACTGCTACTATAGCTGCAATAAGCAGCGGACCAATCCAAAACCAATTTTTTTTCATTATAAAATATTATATAAAAACCATTATTCGTTGAGTGCAGCCTCTAGTTCGTCTGTCATCTCGAGGTTATGATACACACGTTGCACATCTTCATCGTCTTCAAAAGCATCAATCATGCCAAGAAATGTTTTGGCAGTATCTACATCTACCTGCTTATAATTATTTGGTATGCGTTTCAATTCTGCATTCTCGACTTCTATTTTCAGTTCTTCAAGCTTTTTCTGCATGTTCGAAAACTCTTCGAGCGGGGTATATACCAGCCAGTGGTCGCCATCATCTTCTATGTCTTCCAGGCCACCATCTATGAGCTCGAGCTCCAGTTGGGGCAGGTTGGCTATTTCTTTTTTTATGCTAAAAACACCTTTGCGTTCAAACAAGAAACTGAGTGAGCCATTGGTGCCCATGCTGCCATTTCGTTTATTGAATATAGAACGCAGGTTGGCCACCGTGCGCATGTTATTGTCGGTGAGGCATTCAATAAAAACCGCAACTCCACCTACACCATAGCCTTCAAAAGTAACTTCCTGAATATTTACGTTATCTTTTTCGGCTTTGCTTATAGCGCGCTGAATATTGTCCTTGGGCATATTTATACCTTTGGCATTGGCAATGGCCAAGCGCAATCGCGAGTTTAATTCAGGATCATTAGAACCGCCTTCCTTTACTGCCACTATTATTTCTTTTACCACCCTCGAAAACATATTCGAGCGTTTATTATCGAGTGCGCCTTTCTTACGCTTTATCTTCGACCATTTACTATGTCCGGACATATTATAAAATATTTACTATCAGTTATTAGCAAAGTCAGTTTCCTAGGGCGCAAAAATAATTAAATATCTTAAATCCGCAATTTATAAAGAATACTTTGGAGATATGATAATTTTTAAATTATTTCGATTTGTGAAAAAGTATCTTTTTTAAAGAAATTAAATATCTGATATACAATGTACAGAAGTCGTAACTGTGGTGAATTGAGAATAAATAATGTTGGAGAACATGTAACTCTTGCAGGTTGGGTGCAACGGGTACGCAATTTGGGGGGAATGACTTTCGTGGATTTGCGCGACCGATATGGCATCATGCAGCTATATTTCAATATGGACAGCATGCCCGAATTGTGCGAGAAAGCCCGCAAACTGGGTCGTGAGTTTGTGATACAAGCCACCGGAACCCTTACTGCCCGCAGCAGCGTGAACAACAAAATACCCACAGGTGAAATAGAACTTACTGTAGAGTCGTTTATAATACTCAACGAGTCGGAAACTCCCCCTTTTACCATAGAAGACGATACCGATGGCGGCGACGAACTCAGGGCCAAATACAGGTACCTCGATTTGAGAAGAAATCCGCTCAAAAACAACCTGGAGCTCAGGTACAAAATGACACGCGAGGTGCGCAATTACCTCGACAAGCTCAACTTCCTGGAAATAGAAACTCCTTACCTTATAAAATCGACTCCCGAAGGTGCACGCGACTTTGTGGTGCCTTCGCGCATGAATGCCCACCAGTTCTATGCATTGCCACAGTCGCCCCAAATGTTTAAGCAGTTGCTTATGGTTTCGGGCTACGACAGGTATTTGCAGATAGTGCGTTGTTTCCGCGACGAGGATTTCCGTGCCGACCGTCAGCCTGAGTTTACGCAAATAGATTGCGAGATGACTTTCGTGGAACAAAACGACATTCTGGAGACTTTTGAAGGCCTGGCTAAGCATATGTTCAAATCTATTATGAACATAGAAATAACCGAAGCTTTCCCCCGCATGACCTATGACTATGCCATGGAATACTATGGCAACGACCGCCCCGATATACGCTACGAAATGAAGTTGTCCGAAATAACCGAGCTTACCCGTGGGCAAAATTTTGTGGTATTTGACTCAAGCGAATACGTAGGCGCCATAGCTGCTACCGGATGCGCTGAGTATACCCGCAAACAAACCGATGAGCTTACCGAATGGGTAAAACGCCCACAGATAGGTGCCAAAGGAATGGTATATGTAAAATATGGTGCCGATGGCAGCCTCAAATCGTCCGTAGATAAGTTTTACAACGAAACCCAACTCAAAGCCTGGGCAGACAAAGCAGGTGCAAAGCCCGGTGACCTGATACTGATACTCAGTGGCGATAAAACCAAAACCCAGAAAGCATTGGGAGAACTTCGCCTCGAAATTGGAAACCGACTGGGACTGCGTACCAAAGGAACTTTTGCCCCACTGTGGATTGTAGATTTTCCACTTTTGGAATGGGACGAAGAGCAACAGCGCTTCTTTGCCATGCACCACCCTTTCACATCGCCATTGCCGCAAGACATAGCGCTGCTCGACACCAATCCCGGCCTTATAAAAGCCAATGCATACGACCTCGTAATCAATGGTTCCGAAATTGGCGGTGGTT
>JAIFMY010000179.1 GCA_020048155.1 Bacteroidota bacterium | reverse complement strand
CCGAAAATATTGCCTAGTGGCATTTGTTTAAATATTTCGGGAAGTGTGATGAATACGAGGCTAGGACCTGAAGTAGGCTCAATATTAAATGAGAAAACTGCAGGAAATATGATCATACCCGCCATTACTGCCACTATGGTGTCGGTCATAGAAACATTGAGGGCGGTTCCGGCCAGATTTTCTTTTTTTCCGAAATAGGATGCATAAGTAACCAAAGTTCCCATACCGAGGCTAAGTGAGAAAAATGCTTGCCCCATGGCATACAGCACTGTTTTTCCTGTTACTTTCGAAAAATCAGGTGCAAATAAATAGGTCAATCCTGCCGAAGAATTGGGTAATAAAAGTACCTGAACAATGAGAATAATCAAAAATACAAACAACATTGGCATCAGTATCTTGTTGTATTTCTCAATACCATTTGAAATGCCACCGCTTACAATAAGACCTGTTAGTAAAATAAATACCCATTGCCAAAGTACAGGACGGAATGGATCCGAAATAAAAGTTGAGAACGAGCTTCCCAATTGTTCTTTGGTTTGGGTATCAAAAGTACCATCCACAGAGCGTAGCATGTACTCCAGCGTCCATCCGGCAACCGAGGTGTAAAATGCAAGAATGAAAAAAGCAGCTACTATGCCCATAATCCCTACCAAAAACCAAGGGGCATTGGGTGCAAGGGTTTTAAAAGAGCGATACACGTTTCCGCCACCACGCCTGCCAATGGTAAATTCTGAAAGCATTACACTCAGGCCTAGTATCAGAACACATGCCAGATAAATCATCAGAAAAGCTCCACCACCATTCTGCCCGGTGATATACGGAAATTTCCAAACATTCCCTAAACCAACAGCAGAACCGGCTGCTGCCATGATTATCCCGAATTTGCTTCCAAAGTTTTCTCTGCCTGTAGTTGAATTTGTAGCCATATATATGAGGTTAATTTGAACTGTTTTTTCGGGTAGCTAAAGTGTAAAAAAAGATAATATAAGCTACTGGTTTATGCGATTTATTTTTTTGAACTAAAAAAGTTTGGTTAAGAACAAATCCACTACTTCTATCATTATCAAAACTATGATTATCCATTCCAGTTTGTTGCTTTCCTGATGCTGATTGAGCTCCATGAATAAATACAGATTGTCCTCAATGTTTTTAAAAGTAGACTCTATTTCTTTGTATCTGGGCTTTAGTTCAAAAGTAGCATTCAATCCTTTATTGAGTCTGTCTATTAGTTCATCGTTCCAAGTGACATCCGGTGTGTCGAAAATATATAGATTCTCAAATATTTTATTTTTGGTATTCAGTGATTTACCAATAAATTTAAGCATCTGCTTTTTGCTCAGGTTCAGGGTACCTTTGCTTTCGAGGGTTTCTGCAAATTTCTTGATATCATTGAGCAAAGACTCGGCTGTATTCTGGAAATAATCCAGGGCCACAGATTGAGCCAGGTTGAGCATGGTTATTTTAATGATTTGCGTGTCGAGCCTTGGCGTAAGCAACTCGTTGAAGCTGAACTTCAAATCTGAAATATCGTTGGTAAGTATATAGTATTCTTCGTCTATTTTCTCATCAATAAAATGGTGGCAATAGTTGCGCAGCAAATGAATGGATTTGCTCATTTCTATCTGATTCATGTTCGCAAACACCACGGCTCCATAGTTATATACCACCATATATGCACCTTCAGAAATCTCGTAAAAGAGTTCTGAATTGCTTTGATTCAGTAGCTTAGCCGTGAAGTCTGCTTTCAAGTTTTTCAGATTTATCTGCTCTGCCAGGTAATAGGCATATAATCCTAATTTTATTATTTTTTCGGTTTTTTCGTTCATGGTTAATTTTCTAAAAGTTTTTTCTAAACGTTATTTGGCCAGAATTATCATCGAACACCTGAATGAAAACAATCCGGGTTTAGAATCATCGACAAATCTGTAGGCTATGATCCTTGGGTCTTCAATCGAATCCTGAACCACACCGCCAGCTGTAAACCTGCCTTTTAGGCTGTTGTCTTTCAGCCATTCGCCATAGTATTTGTTGTTGTAGCATATGCCCATGGGGTTCGGAGTCTCATCGCCGAGCTTTGCAAATGGAAAATCTTGAACCGACTCATCCGGCAATGGCATAAACCATGTATCTGTGGTGAATATGCGGAAGTTTGATATTTTTTTACTTCCCGGATAAGCAGATTTGGCTTTATTTAGTTCATTTTCAAGGTCTTTTCCAATTTCGCGCTCGTTGTTGAGTTTGTAAGCAACACGCCTTGCGTAGTGCCATTCGTAAAAAGATGGAAGTCTGAATTTTGGAAGCAGAATCTCTTTTATATCATCATCTGTGTAGTTTCCTGTTTCCTGAGCATAAGGTACTTTGAGTATTTCCGACCTTCGCACGAGCCCATTCGAAACAAGCATATATTCATTCAATCTGTTCGATTTCCAAGTCAGATATTTCTCTATTTGTTTTATACTCAGACCTATCACCGGATAGTTGTTGTACAGTGGGTTACTAAAATAATCGAGCGGTAAAAAACTACGCCACAAATTGCTATCGGGTAAAGCTGATGGTATAGCATCCGGGGAGTATTTTTGCAAAAAGATGATATAGTTACGATATTGGTAATTGGTCTCTTCGTGTCTTGCCATGAAAAAGTCCATGACGGTTATTTGCAAAGAGGTTGTGTCTTGTCCGTTAGTAGTGTATGCCCTGAATGTACTTCCGGGAATAAACTCCATATCGGCAGGCACTTCAGGAAAAGTATACACTATATTGTTTGTTATAGTTGACAAAGAATTTGGTTTTAATTCAAAACCTCCGTCCACAGATATCAACAGATTTATTAATAGCAATATTTGAAATGCCTGCATATGGAATTTGTTATTTTATTGTACACGTATCAGTTTCGTACCTACCAGTATTCCGTTTTCCTTCAACACAAATATATAAATGCCTGAAGGTATTTTGGGCAACAAAATGGTGTTCACTTCACCTTGTTGTGCTGCTGATATGCGGTCAGAGGCAACTTTTGCGCCCAGGGTAGAAACGATTTCATATTCCAGGTTTTTTTGCCCATCAGTATTCCATTCCAGATGTAAAACATCGTTCACAGGGTTCGGATACACTTTCAGGTTATCCGACAGGTGATTCGGAATACTGGTAATAAATACATTCAGTTGCTTGGTGATTGAATGGGCACAGGCATCGGCATTGGTAGAAGAGAGTTTTACATTGAAATAGCCTGATGTAGCGAAAACGTGTGTAGGATTTTGTTCGGTAGACGATTGGTTGTCGCCAAAAGTCCAGTTCCAAGACACAGCATTTTCCGAAGTGTTTGTGAAAATTACAGTACGGCTACCTTCGTTGTTGGTGAAAGAAGCATTTATCACACTTACAGGTACTTCCAGTGTAAGGGCAGTGTCAGCAGGGCAACCTGCGGTGGTCACTATGGCAAGGTAATGCATGGTATCTGCGATTGCTTTTGTATTAAAGGTAGAATCGTTCACTGAGTTCTGATTTTTCAGAGTAAACGTATTTCCACCATCAGCGCTTTCCCACCAGTTTACACTTCCCAAATATCCTGAGAGCGTAATGGTTGCAGAGTCGTGTCCGCACACCAGGTTTTTGTCAACTGCAAGGGTTCCTGCAATGGGTTCTGGATTTACATTCAGGCTTTGTGTAAGGCTATACACATCGTTTACAGTAAGCGACACCACCTTGGTGCCGGTAGTTGAGTATTTTACCTTATGTGGGCCTACACCGTTTGCCGTGGCAGGTGTGGCATTGTCGCCAAAGTTCCATACATAATTATTTACCGTTTGCGTGGTGGAAGATTGGTCGGTAAAACTAATTTCTGCATTTATACAAGCATTTGGGGCACTTTGTGTGAAATTGACAAAAGTAGATGGGCCTTTGTATTTAATAATTCCACCACGCACAGAGTCCACGTTGAATTGCCCGATCCAACCGGTAGTAATATCGGCAAAGCCTATTTCCAGGCATTGTGTTTCGGTAAGTTCTGGTATGTCTATCCAAGAGAGTCCGCCATCTCGTGAGAACGAAAGCCCTACATTTGCTTCTCCGTCTGCCGAACTCGACACAAATGAATTGTTGGAAAGGGGAATATATTTCATATGATCTCCATAAAAAACACCTTTAGGCGCTATGGCTTCCCATGTTTGTCCGCCATTGATGGTGCGATACAGCTTTCCATCTTCGGGGTTTGCAATCAGTCCGTTGGTCTTACTACTGAATGCCGAAATAAAGTTTGCTGTGAAAGGAGTCTGAAATGCTTGCCAATTCACACCTTTGTCGGTAGATTTATACAAACGGCCTTTGTTGGTAGAAAAGAAAACGGTACCATCGTCGGCCACACTGAAAAAGCCTACAGTTCCGTATTCGGTTGAGTTTATGGGTGAGAGTACATTATTTGTATTGGCAGCCCGGGTCCAGTTTATACCGCCGTTTGAGGTATGATAAACCTCGAAATACCCGCCATTGGGGTCGCCCATACAAAAGCCTTCATTTTTATTCCAGAAATACACCACATTGGCAAAAGCGTTGCTACCGGTGAAAGTGGCGGTAGTCTGTTTATCCCAAGTTTTTCCACCATCAGCAGTTTTGAAGATACCACCTTCAACTCCCGAGGCAGCAGGGAACAGAGGTACCCACGCATTGAGTGAGTCTATGGCATGCACCATGCCCACACCCAACGATGTACTTACATTTAAAGTGAGTGCTTTCCATGATTTTCCGCCATCAGAGGTACGCGTCAATTCCCGTATGGTATTGTTGGTGTTAGCACCATCGTAGGCATTTGCCCACACTGTGTTTTTGTCAACCACCGAAATATAGTTAATGCCGCGAGAAGGAGCATCGAAGCGAGTATCCTGAGATTCGAGTACAGTCTGAGTTCCAACATGTATATAATCTTGAAGCAGGAAAGTGTCTGAACTGGTTCCGTTTATGGCAATAAGTTGAACATCAAAATCGCCGGGAGAGTCGTAGGCAATCACTGGATTTTGTAAGGTGGAGTTCTGTGGAGTACCCCCTTCGAAGAACCATTTCCAGGAAGTAGGTGAACCCAATGAAATATCTTTAAAAGTAATTTTTTCTTGCGGATTAATAGCATTTTCAGAAGATTTCAGGAGGGCTATTAGGGGATTGGTTTTTACGGCTAGTATAGCTTTGTATGCATTTATGCGTCCGGCACCCAAAAGTCCGCTATATGCCTGATTTATGCTATAAACAGGGTCTGCACTTGATTTTAGAAGTGCCTCTATCTGGTCAGGATTCAGGTTAGGGTTTGCGCTTTTCATGAGAGCCACCACACCAGCAGCTATCGGAGTAGCCATACTTGTACCAGCCATCATGTGGTATTTTCCTGTAACCGCGTTGCCGTTTATATTCCTTTCGTTGGCAGCAATACCAAGTCCTCCGTAGCTGGCATCTACATATGTAGTACTAAGCAATTGGTAGTAACTGCCCGAGAGGTTGCCACCGGGTGCGGCTATATCAACCCAATCTCCAAAATTGGAGAAATCAGATTTTTTATCATTTGCGCTAAGCGAAGCAACTGCAATCACATGGTTGTAAGCTGCCGGATAGGATCGCATGGTTACATTTTCATTTCCCGCAGCAGCCAGTACTACTATGTTTTTTTCATAGGCGGCATCTATAATTTCTTGCAATGCAAGCGAGTAGCTAAATGAACCTACTGAAAGGGAAAGTACATGTGCACCGTTTTCGATGGCCCAAACTACACCATCCCAAAAATAGAGCAGTGAGCCATCTGAATTTCGTCCGGTTTTTACACCAATCAAGCTTACTCCACTGGCAATAGAGCTTATACCTTGCCAATTATTATTGTTGGCAGCTATGAGCCCTGCGCAATGTGTACCATGCGACCACTCATATGCAGCATCTCCTGTGCTCGTGGGCGGATTGCTGTTCGTGGTTTTGTCCTCGGCATTGTATTGTTTTACAATGTTCAGGTCTTCGTGCATAGAATATACAGCTCCATCTACAACAGCTACGTTCACCGCACTATTGCCGGTTTGCAGGGCAAGCGCTTGTTCAGCCTTTATCTGGTCCAAATACCATTTATTGCCATAGGTAAGTGTTCCACCATTGGTCAGAGGTATAGCAGCCGCATCGCCATAAAACGGATCATTGAGAGCCAGAGTAACGGATGTATTTTCAGCATTGCTGTTTTTTGCAATTATTTTTTCAGGAAACTGATTCGAATATATGGGTATACGTTCTGCATACTCTATTTCAGGTAAAGAATTGAGCACCCTTACCAGACTATCAGCATTTTGGCCGTTTTTGAGTTTTATTCTGTAAAATCGACGCAAATTTTCGAAACTACTGAAATAGAATGCCTGCTCTATGTATTCAGGTTCTTGAAGCGAAAAAGCCTTTTTTAGAAAAGGCATTTCATTTACTAAGAAACGCTTACCCTCAGCTTTGGTAGTAGCCTGATAGGTTTTTGTTTTTATAAATAGGTAGTCGGGATAGAAAGTTTCCCGGTTTTGGGCATTTGCATTATGCCCAAAAAAAAGACAAACTCCCAACATTGCTAAAAATATGCGGGAAAATTGAGGGAATAGTTTTTTCATATAAAAAATTACTTTATTCACAAAAATAGTGAAAACTTATTAAAGTCTGGGCATAGATGTTGAATACTAAATTGTAAAGAATTTGTATCTTTAGGCCGGAATATACTAAATAGAAAGCAAAATATTTTAAATTGCGGTTTTAATTAATATAGCTACCTGATTTAGAAAAAGTATTATTTGCATGCAGGAACGAAAGGAAAAATATATATACAAACAGTTTTTCATCATACCGGTATCAATTACATTGGTTACCAGTATTATTGTTGCATTGTTGGCTGTTTGGGTGAATACATATGTTGCCAAAACTCACCAGAGGTCTAGTAGCACTGAGGTGCTGGCCCGCATAGAAACCCGGCTTGAGTCTGAAATGAATATGCTCAGAAACGAGGCAGAAATGCTTGCTACACTTATAGCCAATAGCAGTTTTCCGAAAACGGTAACCTCACCGAACTGTTTGTATTGCAATTACTTTGAAACATCATTGCTCAAGAATAACTATGTACGCGGTATTACTTATATACCCAAAGAGACCAATTTGCGTGAGGTACTTCCTGATTCATTAAAAATAATGGTAAAAACACGACGTAGTGGAATATATGCCAAGAATCTGAATGAACAGCATATTGATAAGCACATAGAGTTGATTGCAGAAATACTTGTCACCAGTAAGCAGGAATTTATATTTCCAGTAGTTCATGACAATGAAACTTTTTTTCTTCTTGGCTCACCAGTGCTGAGCGGAAATCAGTTTTTAGGTGTTCTCATATTCGAAGTATCTGTAGATTTTTTTAGAACATTTGTAAATTCTGAACTTACAGAAACCCAACATATGAGTTTTGTAGTGTTCGATTCTGATTTGAATGAAATATTTTCCTCCAGAAACTATCAGGTCGATGAGAGCAATAACTGGCGTATATTTCTGAATCGAAATTCAGAAATTAGATCTCAACTGAACTTAGGCGCAACTTTGCCAGAAGATATAGATAAAGGCCACATCATATTCGGCCAATTCAAGCAAAAATTTTCAAATAATAATAATTGGAGCTATGCTCTGATTTTAAATAAATTTCAAGTAGAAAATCAAGTCATGGTTTATGGCTTTATGAGCCTTATAATTTTTTTCTATATTTTACTCGTAGTTTGGTCTATTTTAAAAGCATATAAGTACAATCTTTTGAGAGTTCGGCATTTTACTGAAGCGCTTGAGCAGATAGAATCTGGCGATTTCAATAGGCAGGTTCTTGAAAAAGCAATTGCGGAAGACAAAATTTTCGGAAATCTCTATAATAATATCTACCAGTTTCACCTCCAGATTATAAAAACATTCGAAAGTTTGGCCACAGGCAATTATGAAAATAGATTGAAAGCCCGGCGAAGTTCAGATCAGTTGGTGAATACTTTGAATGAAATGACCGACAGGCTCATAGCGAGACGCAAAGTAAACGATAGCCGACGTAATGAAATGGAGCTTACTAACTGGGCTCGTCAGGGGATGGCTGAGTTTAGCCAGATACTTCGCGAAAATACAGGCGATATAGAAAAGCTCACCAACGAAATAGTGATGAAGTTTGTACACTATTTTGGTGCCGAACAAGGTGGTCTGTTTGTAGTGGAACAAAACGACGACGATGAACAACAATTGCGGCTCATAGCTGCATACGCATACAATAAGGAGAAATTTCTCAAAAAGAAATTTAGATTTGGTGAAGGGTTGGTTGGCAATGTAGCTCTCGAAAAACAATTGGTTTATATAACCCAGATTCCCGAAGAATATATTGAAATACGATCCGGATTTGGGGGGAGCATTCCAAATAGCCTAATTGTTTCTCCACTCAAATACGAAGACAAAGTATTTGGGGTATTAGAAATTGCTTCGTTCAAGCAGTTTGAGCAGCATGAATTGGCGCTCATTGAAACAGTATCAGAAAGTGTGGCTATGACCTTGCATACTGCTCAAATAAATGCCCGAACCACCATACTTCTTGAACAATCGCGAGAACAGGCACGTATGCTTGAAAGCCGTGAAGCAGAACTCAAGAAAAATATCCTTGATTTGCAGGAAATGCAAGAAGAAAACCAAAGGAGAGAATCTGAAATTGTTGGTATCGTAAACGCAGTGAATGCCGTTTCTCCCGTTTTTGAACTCGATTTGCAAGGAAACGTCATCAAGGTAAACGATTCATTTGTTGACAGATTTAGACTTTCTTCAGCTGATTTCATGAAAGGGAAACGACATGAGGATTTTTCGCCTATTGCTGCGAAAGCTGATGAATATGAGGATTTTTGGTACGATTTGAAGCGTGGAATAGTAAGGAAAGAAGTTGAAAATGTCATATATAATAGCCAAAATGTATGGCTTTCTATCATTTACTCGCCAATCATTGATTCCGATCAGAATGTGCTAAAAATATTGGGGATTGGCTCTGATATAAGTGAAAATAAACTTTTGCAAACACGCATAGATGAATTGTTGGAGGAAAGACAAAACCTTCAGTATGATTTACAAAATACCGTAAACGATCTTACTGTTCAATACAAAAAACTTCAAGCGCAACAATTTCGAAACGTAGAGGTAATTAATGCTATTGACTCGTCCACTATTCGCTTAGAATATGCTACCGATGGTACATTGCTTTTTGCAAACAGTAAGTACTTGAATTCACTTGGCTTGGCCTTGGCCGATGTTATTGGCACCAATATTCGCGATGGCTTGAATATGAAAGATTTGCAAAGCTTTGAGTCGAGTTGGAGTAAAGTATTGAGTGGAATAGCCCGCGAGGATATACTCAAAATGAAAACCCAGAATGGTAAAGAGTTGTGGTGGGCTACATACCAAACACCTGTACTTGATAAAGATGGGGAAGTAAATAGGGTGCTGGTATTGGCTACCGATGTTACCTCTCAGAAAAATATGGAAATAAAGGCTAAAGAACAGCAAATGGAAATTTCAATTTCGGAGAAAAAACTACAGCAACGCATTACCGAAATTGAAACGCGAAATACCATTTTGCATGAAACCAACAAAAAAATGGAAAATCGGATTACAGATTTATTAGAAGAAATATCGAGGCTTAAAAAGCCCGGAATTGAGGAATAGAAAAACTGTATTTAAATTTAAAAACAAGAGGCTGTCTAAAAAGAGTACGGCCTCTTTTTTTTATAATATTATGCCATAAAAAAAAATCAAAAGAGGATGAAAAAATCACCCTCTTT
>JAIFMY010000097.1 GCA_020048155.1 Bacteroidota bacterium | reverse complement strand
TCTACACGACAATCTTTATTTTTTACTCGGGTTTTGTTCCCCCCTTTATACCCTATAAATATACGTATTCTTTTTCGTCTTTTAAAGAAAATTCCAAAATAATTCTTATTAATTTGCTTTATATCTGTACGTTAAATTAAATCCTTAACTAAACGACATTGATTCACAACTCATAACTAAATCTGCGTTCCAATTTTTTCCGAAATCCGAAATCGCACATCCGAAATCTTGTAAGGCACAAATTTTTCGCATAAAATCTTCCCCGGAAACTTGCTTTTTTGTATCTTGCCATTGCATTTAACTAAAATACACTATAACCATGGGTTGGAATATTTTTAAAAACGATAAAGAAGAAGAAAGTGAAGAACAACTACTTTCCAGACAGATAGATGAAGCATTGCAAAATGTGATGCAGGAAAAACGGGATGCCGAAAGTATGCTGCGTAAAATTGACGGCTGGATGCGCGACGCCATAGTAGAAACCTATGCCGATTTTTTCGAAAATGCACAATACTCATATTACAAAGACAAGCACAAAGTCACCGCTCTCGAAAAATACCCCGAACTGAAACAAAACCACGGCAGCAAGCTTCCCACCGAAACCTATGAGCGTTGCGAGAAAATAGTAAGCGGCTACATGAATCAGCTAGAGCTTACCAAAAGCAAAATTGTACTGTACGACAAAATGACGAAGGAGTACCAGACAAGCAAACAAAAACTGCGTGAAACGGTGGCAAAAGGAGTTAAAACCGACAAACTGGAGCAACACGAGCAACGCTTGGAGCAACTAGATAGCAGCGCAGACACACTGGGCAACGCATATGTAGCCACCAACAGGCTAGATGACATAAAACGAGAACTAGAACTCAGGCAACAAACCATGATAGAATTGGAAAAGCTGAGCGCCGAATACAGCGGAAGCGAATCGAATTTCGATTCTTCGAAACAATACAAAGACGAAATAGATAAGATGTTGAACAACATTTAATCCGGAAAGAAAGGTGATTTACATCATGTGCAAACGATTTCCACAGATCAAAATTTAACTTTTATCCGATTTATCACCCCATATAGTAATTTATAGCCTATAAATTGCCTTATTTCTTTATTCAAACTGATTATAAATTAGCCTTGTTATACCTATGGCTGTTAATTAATGTTATAATTTTGGCTGTGAATCAGTAAAGACTGTTCAATCGGGCAACCGAGCCAAGAATTTAGCATATAATCAGTTCAAAATAATAGAAATATGGCCGAAACTAAAAAGTTCATTACAGTAGATGGAAATATGGCCGCTGCACATATCGCATATATGTTTAGCGAAGTAGCAGCAATATATCCCATCACTCCCTCATCAAACATGGCAGAATATGCCGATGAGTGGGCAGCATACGGACGTAAAAACCTGTTTGGTGAAGAAGTACAGGTTGTAGAAATGCAATCAGAAGCAGGAGCAGCCGGTGCAGTGCACGGTGCGCTGCAATCTGGTGCGCTTACCACCACATTTACAGCATCGCAGGGCCTTCTGCTCATGATTCCGAATATGTACAAAATAGCTGGTGAGTTGCTTCCCGGTGTATTCCATGTGAGTGCACGTAGTGTTGCCGCGCATGCCCTTTCCATATTTGGCGATCACTCCGATGTATATTCTACACGCGGTACTGGTTTTGCATTGCTTGCAAGTGGTAGCGTTCAGCAAATCATGGATATAGCCGGTGTTGCTCACCTTGCAGCCATCCGTTCTCGTATTCCATTTCTGCATTTCTTCGACGGGTTCCGCTCATCGCACGAAATTCAAAAAATTGAGGTTCTTTCAGATGACCAGATGCGTGGCCTGATAGATCAGGATGCATTGAAAAAATTTCGCGATCAGGCACTCAATCCTGAACACCCTGTAACCCGCGGTACTGCTCAAAACCCCGATGTATTCTTCCAGGCAAAAGAAGTTGCTCAGCCTTTCTACGACAAAGTAGCCGACATAGTAGAAGAGTACATGGTAGAAATGTCGAAACTTACCGGCAGAGAATACCACCCATTTACCTATTACGGTGCTCCAGATGCTGAAAACATCATAGTAGCCATGGGGAGTATCACCGAAACCATTCAGGAAACCATTGACTATCTGGCAGCTCAAGGCAAAAAGACCGGATTGCTTACATGTCACCTGTATCGTCCGTTCTCTTCAAAATATTTCTTCAATGTGATGCCAAAGAGCGTGAAGCGCGTAACTGTGCTTGACCGTGCAAAAGAACCTGGTGCAAGTGGCGATCCACTTTACCTCGATGTACGCGACATGTTCTACGACAACGAAGCTCGCCCTATGATTCTGGCCGGACGTTATGGTTTGAGTTCAAAAGACACCACTCCCGCTCAGATTTTGGCTGTATTCAACAACATGGCCGACGAGAAACCTCGTACTCATTTCACTGTAGGTATTGTAGACGATGTGAACCACAGCTCACTCCCATTGTTGCCAGAAATAAACGCAGTTGCCAAAGGAACTTACGAAGCCAAATTCTATGGTTTGGGTTCAGATGGTACTGTAGGTGCAAACAAAAACTCAATCAAAATCATTGGTGATACTACCGAGAAATACGTTCAGGCTTATTTTGCCTACGACTCCAAGAAATCTGGCGGTATTACTACCTCACACCTTCGTTTCGGCGATTCACCCATACGTTCACCTTACTTGGTAGGTACTCCCGACTTTGTTGCTTGCCACGTACCTTCTTACCTCGAAAAATACGACATGCTTCGTGGCCTGAAAAAAGGCGGTGTATTCCTTCTCAATAGCATTTGGGAAGTAGAAGAAACCAAAGAACGCTTGCCTAACCACATCAAAAAATATTTAGCAGACAACGACATTAAATTCTATATACTCAATGCTACTGCCATTGCACGTGAGTTAGGTCTGGGCAACCGTACCAACACCATCATGCAAGCTGCTTTCTTCCGCATTTCTAACGTAATACCTTACGAAAAAGCTGTTTACGAAATGAAGAAAGCCAACGTAAAATCGTTTGGTCGCAAAGGGGAAGAAATAGTAAAAATGAACAACCTGGCCATAGACCGCGGTGCCGATGTTACGCAGATTGAAGTGCCAAAAGAATGGTCGAAACTCAAAGCAGAGCCTTTCAAAGTGGTTCGCAAAGAGGCTGTTCCCGAATTTATAACCAAAATAGTTGACCCAATCAATGCCATGATTGGAGACGATTTGCCAGTAAGTGCTTTTCTAGGTCGCGAAGATGGTACTTTCCCATCAGGAACATCAGCTTATGAGAAACGTGGTATCGCCTCCACTGTTCCTTTATGGGATGCCAACAATTGTATTCAGTGTAACCAGTGTTCGCTGGTATGTCCGCACGCTGCTATTCGTCCATTCCTGCTCAACGATGAGGAATTGGCTAAAGCTCCGGCCGGAACTAAAGCTCTGCCTGCTATTGGTAAAGAATTTAAAGGCCTGCATTATCTGATACAAGTAAGCACACTCGACTGTACCGGCTGCGAAGACTGCGTAGTTGAGTGTCCTGCTAAAACCAAAGCATTGGCAATGGTTCCTACCGAAACTCAGGAAGCTGAAATAGAGCGTTGGAACTATATGGCAAAAGAAGTGGGCAACAAAGACAAAATGATTGATGTGAAGAAAACTGTGAAAAACAGCCAGTTTGCACAACCATTGTTTGAGTTCTCAGGCGCTTGCGCTGGTTGCGGCGAAACTCCATACGTTAAACTCGTAACCCAATTGTTCGGTGAGCGCATGATAGTATCCAATGCTACAGGTTGCTCTTCTATTTATGGCGGTAGCGCCCCTTCAACCCCATACACCACCAATCGCGAGAGCGGCAAGGGTGTGGCTTGGGCCAACTCACTGTTCGAAGACAATGCTGAGTATGGCTTTGGTTTAGCTACGGGTGTAAACAAACTCCGCAGCCGCATAGCACGTAAATTAAACGAGCATATGGCTGAGTTGGAAACCAATGTTCAGGAACTTGCTAAAAGCTGGATAGATAGTATGCATGATGCTGCTGCTTCTGAAGCTGCTTCAAATGCATTGCTTCCTGCCCTCGAAGCTTCTAAACACCCAGTTGCAAAAGAAATAATTGACCTGAAACAATATCTCATCAAAAAATCGATGTGGATATTTGGTGGCGACGGATGGGCTTACGATATCGGTTTTGGTGGTCTCGACCATGTAATTGCCAGCGGCGAAGATGTAAATATACTTGTACTCGATACAGAAGTTTACTCAAATACTGGAGGACAGTCTTCAAAATCTACTCCGGTAGGTGCAGTGGCCAAATTTGCAACCGCAGGTAAACGCACACGCAAAAAAGACCTTGGTTCTATGGCAATGAGCTATGGATATGTATACGTAGCTCAAATAGCTATGGGTGCAAGCCAGTCGCAAACCCTCAAAGCCATACGCGAAGCTGAAGCATACAAAGGCCCATCGCTGATCATAGCTTACTCACCATGTATCAATCACGGTCTGCGCGGTGGTATGTCACAAACCCAAAACGAGCAAGGATTATCGGTAGAGTCAGGTTACTGGCACTTGTACCGTTTCAACCCGGATTTGGCAAAAGAAAACAAAAACCCATTCCAGTTGGATTCAAAAGAACCGGATTGGAGCAAATTCCAGATGTTCCTCAACAACGAAGTACGTTATACCTCGCTGAAGAAAACATTCCCCGAAGCTGCTTCTGAACTGTTCCATGTAGCCGAGGAAAATGCTAAATGGCGTTACATGAGCTATGTACGCATGTCGCAAATGGATTATACCCCAAAAGAATAAACTACATGATATAACCACAAAAGCAGGTTTCTGAAAAATGAAATCTGCTTTTTGGAAATATTGATGTATATTGTGTGATGCAATTTTAAAAAAAAACACAGAATCATGATAAATCTTAAAACCAAATATTTGGGATTGGAACTCAAAAACCCAATCATCGTAGGGGCCAGCAACCTGGTTACCGACCTCAGAACCCTCAAAAGACTGGAAGAAGCCGGAGCAGCTGCTATAGTATACAAATCTTTGTTCGAAGAACAAATTCAGCTTGAAACCCTCGAAATGGATGAGCAACTGAACGAGTACAACGACCGCCATGCCGAAATGACAAGTCTATTCCCGAGCATGGAACATGCCGGCCCCAAAGAACACCTCATGCATCTGCGTGAAGCCAAAAAAGCCCTCAATATCCCCCTCATTGCCAGCCTCAACGCTGTTTATGATGTAACCTGGCCCGACTATGCCAAACAACTCGAAGAGGCCGGTGTAGATGCCCTCGAAATAAACTTCTTCAGTATAGTAGACGACCCCAACAAAAGTGCTGATGCCATACTTGCAGAGCAAATCAACACCATTCACGATATTAAGAAAGTGGTAAAAATACCTGTAAGTGTAAAACTCAGCCCTTTCTATACCAATGTAATAGGGGCAGTAACTCGCATGGACAATGCAGGAGCCGATGGTTTCGTGATGTTCAACCGCTTATTCGAACCTTCGATAGACGTAGACCATGAGAAACATCATTTCCCATGGAACCTGAGCAACGAAGGAGACAACCGTCTTGCTCTGCGCTATGCCGGTATGCTACATGGCAACATAAAAGCCGATATTTGCAGCAACACTGGTATACTCCGTGGTACTGATGCCATACAGATGATACTAGCCGGTGCCAATACCGTGCAAGTGGTAAGTGCTTTGTACAAAAACAAAATTGAGTACTTGGGCACCATCTTACACGAAATGGAAGACTGGATGAAATCTAAAAATTACAAATCGCTGGATGAATTCCGTGGAAAACTTTCACGCAAAAACGTGACCGACCCATACGCATACAAACGTGCCCAATACGTAGACATACTTTGGCACTCAGAGCGCATCTTCAATCGCTATCCTAAAGTGTAATTAGTTCTTACATATTTTTACAAAAAGGCTGCTCAATGAGTGGCCTTTTTTTGTTTAAGAAAAAGTGATAAATTTTAATAAACTAAACAACTCTTTCCTAAATTAAAGATTTGTGTGTATATTTGATAGAAGATATTTAAATACGAAGCCATGAATTTCGAATGGGATGAAAACAAAAACAATTCTAATATAGAAAAGCATGGAATAGACTTTAACTATGCCAGTGAAGTATTTAAAGATGAACAGCGAAAAACTTCACCAGAATTACGTTATGATTATGGCGAAGACCGATGGATAACTATTGGAAAATGGCTTGATGCAATTTTGGTAGTAGTTTATACGATACGAAACACTGCCTATAGAATAATTTCGGCTAGATATGCAAAACAAAAAGAACGTGATTTTTACAACAATAAGTGATATGGAAACAAAGATATACTGGAAAGAGGCACTCGAAATGATAAAAGTTGGTTCTGTACTAGTGCAAGATGATATCGATTTCAAAAACGAACAAATTCCAGTGCGTGAAGTATCGTTTTTCAATATACATCATATCAGAGTTCCGGAGAAATTGGTATTTTACGATGATGACAATATAGATACATCTGACATCCCTGAAATATCAGAGGCAGATATTGAGTCAGGTAAAATTCAGTGGATAAATATTCAGGAATTGAAGCTAGATGAAGAATTGCGTGCTTGGATTGTGCAAGAAAACATCAATCTGAACAAACTATTGCCTTTTCTATTGAACAATTTTTATCAAACCCTTAAATTTACACGTAAGAATATTGCCCTTTAGAAGCTAATCTAGATGAACTTTCGAAAAAGAACTTAACTATTGGGAATTATAATACCCAAAAGGCTGCTCATTGAGTGGCCTTTTTTTGTTTTAGGCAGATGCCAAGAATTAAGGATGAACCGCCTAAAATTTTGGAATAGAGAGCTAAGATGATTATACTTGCTAAAAAGTATAGACCTATTATAATTAGGCTTAAAATTGAATTGAAAAAGGCTGAAATAAATTTCATAAAAACACCAGGTGCTAACTTAAGTTGAATAAAATATGCAAACAATTACCATTGAGTTACAAGCGAATTTAGCCACCAAATTCGATACATATGTTCAACTATTTGGGAGTAAAGAATTGTTGTTCGATAAATTCATTGAATACCACATCAATAGAATCAAAAGAGAAATAGCGAGGATGCAATTTCAGCTAGAAAAATATGAAGCAAAATATAAGATCAAAACAATTGACTTTTACAAGCAATTCGAAAATGGCGAACTAGGCGATGAAACCGATTATATGATGTGGGCCGGAATTTATGAGCTACAATTGGATAGTAAGAACAAATTGTCGAAGTTGTAGGGCTCCTCATGTATATAAGCTTTGAACAAGGTCACAAAAAGCATATGAACCATACAACTTCCGGGATGTTTTTTTTATATCCTTTTCATGGCAGTTTCACATCAGCTTCTCACCAGCAAACTGCTGCACTCTATGCTTCACCCTTGTTTCATTACAAACATTCCACATTTATACCCTTGTTTTATTACAAAGGGGATGTAAAGTTCGTTTTATCATTCGATATCGTATTACAAATCTGAACAATACGGGAACGCGAATGACGCGGATTCACTTACGCTGATACGAACGGATTTTTGTAGTAATCTGCGTAAATCTGCGGTGCTTTATCAGTGTAAATCTGCGTGCCATTCCTTGGCTTATCTATATTGCCAACGCATTCTTCAAAAATTTGCATTTGCGGTGAAAAAGTAATATTTCCACCGCAAGTAATGCGGCGCAAAGCTTGCCGAATGTAGCACCGACACTGCATCGCGAGATTTGCAAGATTTGGTAGAAAAAGGCATGTTGAAATCGGAAGAAAACGGCAAGAAAACCAATTGCTTGATTATAAGTCCCAAGGGAATAAGAATACCTCGTATTGATTCAAAATAATTTCACCAAAAGATAACATACCAGAGAATAATCCTTGTATTAGAAATCATACATTTACGGCTAAAACGAATATCATGAAATCGGGTTTACCTTTGGTTTTTGCAATAATTATTTCGGTAATGATGGGATGTAATTCAGAGAAAACGGTACTGGTGCATCTTTCAGGAAAAAACTGGGATGCTTTTAACAAACAGAAAATTGAAAGCCTGATAAATGAATTTGGGGTAAATAGCGTAGACTACGATTCCGCAAAGCCACCTTATGTGATTTTTGACTGGGACAATACTTCTATTTTTCTAGACATTGAAGAAGCAGTACTCATTTACCAGCTTCAAAACCTGAAGTTTGGATGCAATCCTCAGGAATTGGATTTGGCCATACGTGCGGGAATAAAAGATACTATACTGGTAAATACCAACATAAAAGGCCAGAAGATTAGCTTTGATGGGCTGGCTAAAGACATAATCAGCAGCTATACATGGATTTACCAAAACCATGTAGCACCTGGCGGGAACGGAAATCTTAGTCTGGAGCAGGTAAAACAAAATCCACATTATACCAACTTTATAGTAAAACTCAGGTTTTTGTATACTGCTATCAACGATACTTATAGCGCTGAGGTGGCTTATCCATGGGTCACATATTTATTTACAGGGCTTGATTCTGCTCAAATTCGCAACATGACTGCAGAAACCGTGAGAGTGCAGCTAAATTCATCTATTTCTAAGGTCGAATGGCAAAGCCCTAGTCCCGATAGTTTACCCTTTCAACTGGCAGGACAAGTAAGTATAGAATGGAAAAACGGTATTCGTTTAGTACCCGAAATGCAAGAATTGTATCACATATTTCGCCAAAATGGTTTCGATGTTTGGGTTTGTTCCGCATCATTTGTTGATGTGATAAAAGAAATATCTTCTAACCCGGAATTTGGGTATAACAACCCCAGTAGTCATGTTTTGGCAATGGAATTGGAAAGAGACTCTATTGGGCGTATAACGCCTGTTTTCCGTAGCGGATACCACCAAACGCAACGATTGGGAAAGGTGCACTCCATTCGTAAATTTTTGGCCGATTCCTCTGGTATATATGGATATCCGCCTCTTTTTATAGCAGGAGATAGTGAGGGAGACCAAGATATGCTCAGTACTCAGAACTTCCCCATTCGCTTAGGGCTTATTGTCAATCGCAAAAAAGGGAAAAATGCATTGTTGGGACAATTTTCAGCAAGAGCCATAAGTAGTTATAATACTGACAGTGCAATTTATTTGTTGCAGGGAAGAGACGAAGCAAAGGGTATTTTTGCACCAAATCAGGGCGATACAAATATCGAACAATGGTAAGTATTATATTCTCTTGTTTGCCAGATAGATGTACCAAGTGTGTAAAAATATATTATAACTGATTTTTGTGTAAAAATTTTAATTTAGCTAGAAAAAAAAGGCAACTGAAAAGCACAATTCAAAAAGATTTTGTGGCATTTACATTTGAGGGATCTTATTTTTGTTTATATTACATAAATAAACACTGTCTGTTGTAATATGCTTTATTAAAATCATTTTGGCTTTTGCAAGCTTTTTTGCACATTTTTATACCACCTATACGAATCATGGACAAATTGTATCCAAATAATTAAAAGTTAGCTTATGAAGTCATTTGTTATTGTCCTATCATTTCTTGTTGTTTTAAGTTGCAACCAGCCACCAAATATTGAAGAAATAAAATCTGAAATCATGCAGACTGAAAAGGCATTTGAGAAAATGACTTTAGATTCTGGTATTCCCGAAGCGTTTTATTTTTATGCGGATGAAAATGCAGTTATAAAACGTGGAAACGATAGCATTATTTCCGGTAAGCTTGCTATTAAAAACTATTATCAAAAGCGAAGTAATGGACAAATTTGATGCTATTTTTTAGAAGTTCCAATCTAATGGACAAATTTGATGCTGTTTATTTTTTGTAATTCTTGCAATT
>JAIFMY010000228.1 GCA_020048155.1 Bacteroidota bacterium | reverse complement strand
CTTCCGCCACTACCCCATTTTTGTAACTGTAAAATACATCGTTGGCATAAGCCATTCCCATAGATACACTCACTTGGTTTGTTTGCGCCATTGCGGCAGATATAATAAGATACGAAAGTATTAATAAGTATATTTTTTTCATATGGTTTGATTTATATGTTGAAATTGAAAATAGAACCTCAATATATGCTAGTTGCAGCTTATAATGATAACTTATAGTATTAAATAAACTGTAAATACAATGATTTAAGTAAATATACGATAAAGAAAAATATAAGCATTATGGCTATAGAATAAAAAAAGGTGGGCCTCTGCGCAAATGCAAATCGATGTAAAAAGTGTGTCTGATAGCAAATAAAGGCCTATGATATGCCTTTCGAAGTTTTACCAGATCAATAGTATTGTATAAGTCTGTATTTTTAGCAATTGGCTGTGATTGCTTATGTATGTTCTGTTTTGATAAAGAGTAATAGTCGAAAAAGAGTTTTGTAGGAAAAGAGATATTCCGTTTGTCTGAATTGGAGATAGTTTGGTGAATTTGCGATATAGTATGTATTTCTTCAGATGTATCATTGGTTGGGAACAGATAATAAAACCCCACAGTAACCCATCCCAGTAGTATAATACTGTAAGGAAGTATACCGTTGATGGAGCTTAGAAAAAACATGAACATTTATTTGATGCAAAGTTAATTAAATAAAGACACACATATCTGATTTATATCAAATTTGTTACGAATACCTACTTATAGGTATAAAAGAATGATAGAATTGAAAACAAAACGTTTTATAACACAAAGCTTTAATAAAATAAAACAAAATTAGAACACCATTGCTTCAATTTTTATCATAAAGATTTTATAAAAGTTTTTGCTTATTTCGTTTACGATTTGCGCTTAGTATTTCTGCAACTATGAGCATTACTAGAATTGCCAATCCTACAATCGTAACAATCATGCTTTCATGTAAATATGCAGGCTGATATACCAATTCAATATCAAACTTACCCTGCTGCAATGGAATGCCCATAAAACCAATATTGGTAAGTATAGGATTTTGTCGTTTTCCATTAACCAAAGTATACCACCCCTGATCATATGGTATGCTAAAGAAAAGCATTCCGGATTGTGTCATGTTTATATTGCCGCTTATGTGATGTGGTTTGAAATCTGTGAGAGTAAGTGTATCGGTTTTTAGAGAATCTACAAGTTGACGATACACATCGAAACTAAAGGGAGATATGGTATCAGCTGCTGATAGAGCAGTAAGTTCGAATCCAAGGCTATCAGGATTCAGAGTGGTGCCATCGGCTACAAATGCTCGCAAAAGCATTATGTCCTTTTGCAAATTAGATAGCTTTTTGAACTCATCGATGTGAATGTAATTGCGATAAGTGAAACCGAGGGGCAAAGCATAGTTGTTACGAAGTATTTTTACGTTTTGTATCTGATGTATTTGCGAATAGCCGGCATTGAGGAAGAAAGGAGACTCTTCTACCGACAGGTCGTACTTGACACTAGCCAGACTTTGCAAAAGCGGCCTTCCGGAGAGACCTGGCGACCAGCGAGTCTCATTTTCATATGCTGTACCCGACCTAATAATGCCAGTTTCCTTCAGAAAATTGATGTAATACAATTGATTGAACGACGAATACGACGTGGTTCCAAAATAACCTAGCACCATAGCATCGTTTAAACCAGCGTGTATGGCTATAGATGAGCTAAACTCTTTATTTATTCTGAAAAAAGAAGCATCTTGATTTTTTATAAAATCAACTGCTTCATATGAGGCATTGTAGTACCCATTCTGGTTGTACAAATCAGATTTGCGCAAAGCAGCGAATATTTTTGTGGGTTCACCGGTTGTAGGATTGGGCATATACCTCATATTGGCAGTACTATAGGCATTAGTCCCCAGCTCTATAAGGGCTATTAAAATAATTAAAGGCAATGCAATAGACTTGTTATCACGTTTTTGCCACATCCAAATTATACCCATATAAGCTAGAAGCACCAAAGTGGCCACCATTCGGAGATAGGAGCTGAATATTGATTTTTTTTCCCAGAAACAATGCATTGAGTACCTTCATAGCCATAAATAACAAAACGAGAGAACTCAGGAATGAAAACAGACGATAATAATCGCCGGAAAAAAGCCAAAATGCATAACGGAAATACGGAAATATGAGCGGAAGCAACCAAATAGCCATGTATATACCAAATAGCCATTTCTCACGCTTTTCAGCCAAAACAAAAACTTGAGGAAAAAGCAAAAGTGTAAATAATCCAATATACGAAGCAGGTGATTCAAAATAGTTTTCCCAGTTTCCGACTATGTCTTTTGCAAAAATGCCGTTGCCGAGTATATCATTTGAATAAAATCTGAATATTTGGGTAATATATTTTTCGGTGGGCATAAGTGTAAAGACTCCACTGGAAGCAAGATTTGTAAAATAGCCTGAATCACCGCCTATACGAGGGCTGTTGTATAGCGCAAACATAACGGGAACAAAAAATATAGCAACCAGCATTCCTCCTAAAACACCTAAACCTATCATTTTGACTGGTGCAGCCCAAAAACTCCATTGCCATGGCGTGAGTTTTTCTTCCAACAAGCGAAACAGGGCATAAACGGCTATAAAAACGGCTATAAACGCCAAACTAACAGTTGCATAGAAAAAGATACCCACCAAGAACAACCACCACCGGTTGCGCTTAAAAATTTGCTCAAAGGCCACCAGAAACAATACTGCGTACAAAACCTCAACAGTAGGTCCGTACCATCCACTTCCAAGAATGACATAACCCGAGAAACTAATGAAGAGCGCCCCCAAAATAGCTACTGCATTGGCATAATTTACAGATTTGAAATATGTAAAACTCAGTAATGCAACGATAAAAATTTTAGCCAGTTCATAAAAAACCACCATGCCGACTATCATCTCCTTACTGAAAAACACCAAAGTGCCCAATGGATTTAATAAATTGCCATATACACTCTGGCCCATACCAACATTGAAACTCCAAAGCGGATAACCAAACTCTCGAATGAGCTCTGAGTTCATGACCCAATATGGATAAAATATGGTAACCGAATCGCTACCAATATCCTTAAACATATAATAATAACGTCCACTAATAAACTGTCCGAAGACAATAAATGAAAGCAATAAGAATAATGCAGATAAAAAGCCAAATGCTACCCATCTGTTTTTCTCAATAAATCCTATAAAATCAAACAATTTACTGCCATCCTTCCTTAAAGAAGTAGTTTGTTTTGGAACAGTTTTTTTGACATTGCTTTGCGTGTTTGCCTTACTGATATGTTTATTCTTAGACATATGTGTTTCAAAAAAATATTTTTGAGCAAACATACGTAAAAAATTCATACCCATGCCTCCATAACAAAAATAGTTACTTATCTGGTTTGTAATTAAAACATTCTATATTTATATTTAGCTCATAGTTTAAATATTAATTCAGTCATACAATACGTTATTTACTTTACTAGTCGTAAATCTGTGCCCTAGATGAAGCACCATAAATAAAATTTCATACTGCAGGATTTATATTATATTTATCAAATGAAAACCAAATTACTATACATATTAAAGTTCTTAGCAATAATCACTTGCTTTAGTAACTTCGCAAGTCTTCGGGCTCAAACGAATATCGAAAAATGGCATGCCAACATGACCGAGGCACAAGGATTTTATAAACAAGGCGAATATACCAAAGCAATGGTTAAGTTTAAAAAGGCCTCTCAGATAATTCCCACAGACACATTGGCTTATCACTTTATGCTCGATTGCGGAGCACGCATACCAGATGCCACCAATGCTCATTATGCTTTCAACCAAATACAGTTTATAAGTTCACCAAACGAGCTCCACTACAGAATGCTCATAGATGCTTATAAATATGAGAGAAATATACCTCTGGCATTCAAATATCTTAATGAGGCAATCGCCAAATTTCCGCAATCGCAACAGCTATTGTATCTGCAACTCTCATTGTTTGTTGCCAATGGAAATACGGTACAAGCCGATTCGGCTGGTAGACTGTACATACAAAAGTATCCAAACGATGCACAAGTTCACGCTTTGCTCATCAGTTACGACCTGAATGAGAAATCTGATAACCATGCGGCTATTCTAAAAATAAAAAATGCAATCTCAATTTTCCCAGATTCTGTTATGTTTCGTAAGCTTCTTTATACCATTTACCTCAAAGAATCAATATACGACTCGGCAGAAGTAGTAATAAACGATGCCATAAAAATTGCACCAAATGATCCGGAGCTATATTACAACCTTGCTCTTATATATTTCGAGAAAAAAGATTTCCGGACCTCGGCAGAAATTTGCCTCAAAGCCATAGAAATAAAACCAGATTACCTTGAAGCGCTTTACAACGTTGGCACATTTTATTATTATGAGGGACTAGAAAACAATGAAATAGTAAACGTAATGACTTTGGAGGAATACAGCCAGGATGGGAAAATATACGAAAAACAAGCCCTGGAATCGCTCAAAAAAGCAAAGCCTTACTTTGAAAAAGCCATACAGCTAAACCCAGACGAATTGGATGCATACGAAAACCTGAATACCATAAAATCGCTCATTGATAACCTTGAGCAAAACATGGCACAAGAACTGGTGGTAGATGTAAACCAAACTACTAATAACAATAACAAAAATGTGATAGAAGATTTGCTTGCACCGGAAGTAAATATCGATACTTTTGAATTTCAATATCCCACCGACAGAGGCGGCTCCCAAACACTTACTGAAGGGCAGACTGGTTTTTTGACCATAAACCTGAAAACCAAGAATATTTCTAAATCCGATACATTCCAATTGGTACTCATACAGCCAATCATCACACCGGGGCTTATATTCAATACATACAACCCTGTGGTACTTAGCTCAGATTCTACACAGATAACCTACAAAGTGCCCATCACCTACTCTCTCACCAATGCCGAAACACAAAGTATAGAACGGGCTGAAGATGCCGAATCAAAACTCAGGTTCTACATTAGAAGCGCATCTCAACAGATTTCCTCTATTCAGGAAATTACCCTCAAATTGGGTAAAAAGCAAATAGTAGCTATGGTAAGCGAAATACCTGATATAGTAACCGAAACCATAGTAGAGACTGAAGATTTTGTATTCGTTCCTTTCGAGCAAAAAAAAGAGTATCTGATAATATTGGCAGCCAACGATTATAAGTATTTCAATCCCCTCTCAAATGCGGTAGCCGACGCCAAAGCATTCAAAAAACTGATGGTAGACGAATACGGAATCGATTCAATGGCTGTTTACGAATTGTACAACCTCGACCTGACGCATGAAAAAATACGTAACCTCATCATCAAAGTAAAAAACATTGCTTTACCTACGGATAATGTAATTATTTATTACGCAGGGCATGGCATGTACGATGCTGAATTTGATGAGGGTGCATGGATACCAGTAGATGCACGTGAAGGGCAAATTGATGACTATATACCCAACTCGCGTTTGCTTAAATATCTCAATTCATTAAATGTGAAACACCTTGTGCTTATAGCCGATGCATGTTTCTCAGGATCTCTTTTCGTTTCAGGTGAGCAATCCAATTTTACCAAAAACGATGAATCTCTGCCATCGCGCTGGGGATTCAGTTCGGGAAACATAGAATATGTAATGGATGGCACCCCCGGAACACATAGTCCATTTGCTGATGCACTACTTACTGATCTCAAAAACAATTCAAATTCTGAGATTCCTATTTCTGAGCTTATTAGCGGTGTCAGTACAAAAGTCCGGTCCCTTACACAACAAAGTCCAATCGGACGCCCGCTCGATGTAAAAGGTAATGCAGGAGGTGAGTTTATTTTCCATAAAAAGAATTAAGATTTTTATCTTTGTACCTATAACAAATTAGAAACAAAGCCATGAAGAAAAAGGCAATTATTTTATTATTTATACTGGTTTTATCGTTCCAATTCAAATTGCTTGCCCAGCAACCGGTAATGGATTTGAGAGAATACTTGGGAACTATGGATTTTACTGTTATTGGTAATGTGATAGAAATTCAACTCGATAAATCTGTTTATCCTCTTTCTTCCCAGTCATTTATTGTACTTGATTATATGCTCGACGAAAAGCATGTGAGCAAAAAAATTGGCTTCAAAGGGCAAAGTATTGTGATAGAAAAAGATAAACTCTTTTTTGTAGATAGTGTTATTTATGAAGGCAAAACCCTGCCACAAGTAAAAGTTTATTACCACAATCAGACTGCTTTGCAAACTGATTTTATCACCCGCATTAACCTCAATTTTTTGGATGCCGGAAAATTACTAAGAGAGTTTTCGGTGATTCGGGATATTCTTCGGAAAAATGATAAAAACAATTCATACATCAACCAATTTATAAAAGACTATTTCAACGAAATATACGGAACTACCTCAGAGACTCAGCTTAAATCAATGATAGATCAAGTTCTCAATCAATAATTTTCATTTCACCTTTCTCGCATTTTTAAAATTATCTTAGGTTTTATCCTGAGCATAACTGAAAAATGCCCGACAAGGGTTCAAAAACCTTGACGAGCCGAGTATGTATAAGACATAATCCCGTTAAGTCAATACTTCGACTAAGTTTCAGATAACAAGAAGCTGTGCCTCATACATAAAACTACGCCCTTCCTTTTTTTTTGATATAGGTGTGTACGCCAACCATACCAATGGATATCTGGAAGCAATACACGACATCAAAAACGGTATCCGATTTAAAACGCAAGTCTTGCAGAGACTAGTTTTTACAACAAATAGTGCAATGTAGCTGCGGCTCGCCATACTTTGTTCAAAAGTAAGGCGATGTTGGAGTTGCGGCGAATGTGAGCGTACCATTTTGGGTGGAAACTATGTACGCGAAGAACAGCCTGGTAATTATAAATGTACGTATTTGCACAGAAATGTAAGTCCAAAACCAATCTCCTTGCTCTTGATTGGCGTAGGCTTTGACTGCGAGTAAATACCATATCAGGTTCCACTTCTGCTTACATTGGACTTTGTCAGTGTTCGTGTACTTAGTTTTTACCTCTAACAGCAGTGCAAGTGTGCAATGGTTTTATATTCTATCCCCATTCCTTTAAATAATTATTCCCCGAATGCACTTCAGATATCCTGCATGTGCAAACGGGGAATACAATTTATGAGTGAAGGATGTTTATTTATTCTTTCTCTTTCATCTGATTCAACATATTAACCAAGTCATTTAAATTATTGGAAACTGCTACACCCGGCAATTTTAGGGTAGCTCCTAGTTGAGCGAGGAAACTACCTTGCACTTCGCCAGTTTTGTAAGTGGTAAATCCAATTCGGTACAATCCTCTTACAAGTGCTTTTTGAGGATTATTTGTATCGCTGCTTATACGCATCAACGAATTGTAAAAACTACCGGAAGGTTGTGATGGCATCTCACCAGAATCGTCGTTTACCCCATATTGAGTCCAGGTTTCGTTTCCGGCATTGGCTATTCCTTCTACGGTAACTACCATGTCGGCACGCTCAAGTGTTATCCAAGTGTCGAAATAGTTGCTTCGTTCTTGCGCATTTGCCGTAAAATCGGCACCCACAAAATCGCCCTCTTCAGGATTCATGCTTTTGGGTACCGGCGATATCATACGCACTCCCAACTCAGGTATGGCAAGCGGTATCCATAGATACAAAAAATACATTTTCTTACCATTAATAACTGCATCGGGTTCCGACCCTGTTTTTATATATCCATAGTAATTTGTAACACTCAGATAAGGTGCTCGTACCTCTTTTGTTTTGCCTAGTACTTTTACCGATTTCTTACCCAAGTCGGCATCAAACGAGCCAAGATCTTGTGCTATCAATGTATTGCTAAATAAGAATATAGCAATCAGACCAATTAAGTACATTCTATTCATAACATTTATATTTAATACTTTGTTCTACTCATATGGCTTTTCGATTTCGCCCCGTTTTTATGTGGTTGCTGGTCTCCATTAGTTATAATATGTATTCATTCGGTTACTTTTGTGCACCAATACATTCTAAATTACTTCTTATAATACTAAAACATAATAGGTACAATTTATGTAAAATTTTTAATATATCTGCTATCTATCAATTAAATGTTGCACATCAAGTTCATTTTCACCTTTTGCATTCATATTTTCAGTTCTAAAATTGGCAGCAATATTTTCTAGGGTGGTTTTTCATCAAAGTTAACCTAGGCTAGTTTATTGTGTAAAGGTCACAGCATGCCCTTTCGTTCGGTGCGGGCACTGCTTGCGTTTTCAGTATGAGGCGAAGTCACATGGGATATATGAAACCGAGGCGAAGTCTGGGCTTAACGGGGGTAAGTTCTTCAATCTTCTTTTTAATCAATTTAATTTCTTTGGAATGTTGATTTTTTTTGGGTTGCCATTCCGTATTTTTTCATATTAATTATTTTGCGCTAAAATGATAACCAGAACAAGTATAATATGCAGATATGTGACATTTATTACACCCCAATTGGTAGGCTTTTAAAACCTGTCAGTTCGGGTAATCATATATATATTTAATTCTCGATCTTTCTAAAGTTATAGGAATAATGAACATATGGCCCTATATCCCCATTAAAAAAATAGTTCCCTTTTATTAACATTAATCTGCTATCGTTATCATACGGAAATGTAACGGTATAATCCAAATTGCCAATTAAAGGCCGTACCCTTGGACTTCTGTGCTTACCCATATGATTTAGAATATATTCGCCGGGTGAAGCATCTGATGCATACCAGTTCGATTTTAATTCCCCTTCAACGATACTATTTTTCGAGTAATTTCTATAATACTCTTTGATGCTGAAAGTATCGTTATTACTCACTTCCAGTATGACCGAGTAATAGTATTCTTGATTACTTCTACGGGTAATGAGCTCATAATTTAATCCTTCGGATACATGCACGTATCCATTGAAGTAATAATAAAGATTCATCAGATTTTCAGCCCCTTTTATAATTGTAGTATCCTCATACCAATAAAGCCCGCTGCTTCCATATTCGAATGCACCATAAAATTCAAAATGAGTGAGTTGCCATTTGCCAATTAATTTGGCTGACTATTCATCAGCTTCTTTCTTGCAGGTAGCATGCAAAAGCAGAAAGCCTAAAACAATGTAGACGAATGCTTTTTTAGGAAAAATGAAAGTTTTCATGGATGAATTTTATACATAAAAGTAGCATTTTGGTTCAATTAAAACAAAAAGAGTAGTTGTATTTCAACCCTGTCAGCTTTCGAAACCCTGACAGATGGGGTGTAATGTATCATAGATAGTAAAAAAATATGTTCACCCAAGTTCGGCATAGGCTATGCCAGCGTATTTGGTATGAGTCGGAGCTTCAGCTTAACGGTGGTCGTAAAAATCATTCATCAGTCGGACCTGTCCGATCTGCGTTCCATTCTTTCCCGAAATAGTTTTAACCGCAAAGGATCGCAAAGTTCTGCGCAGAGTTTCGCTGAGGTTTTAAAGATCAGTGTTAATCAGTCGGATCTGTCCGATCTGCGTTCCATTCTTTCCCGAAATAGTTTTAACCGCAAAGGCACAAAGACGCAATGAGGAAAGTATAAAGGTTTTAAAGATCAGTGTTCATCAGTCGGTTCTGTTCGATCTGCGTTCCATTCTTTCCCGAAATAGTTTTAACCGCAAAGGCACAAAGACGCAAAGACGAAAGAATAGAGGTTTTAAAGATCTGTGTTAATCTGTCGGATCTGTCTGATCTGCGTTCCATTCTTTTCCGAAATCCGAAATCGCACATCCGAAATAGGTATAACCGCAGAGGATCGCAAAGTTCTGCGCAGATTTTCGCTGAGGTTTTAAAGATCAGTATTAATCAGTCCGATCTGTCGGATCTGCGTTCCATTCTTTTCCGAAATCCGAAATCGCACATCCGAAATATTGGGTTGCCACGAAATCACGAATTATTTTCGAATAACTCATCATTCACTACTCATAACTAAATCTGCGTTCCATTTAACTGTTTACTCGGGATAAATCCCAAGGTACATTTCCGAAATCAGAAATCGCATATCCGAAATATTTGGTTGCCACGAAATCATAAATTTTTCTCGAATAATTCACAACTCATAATTAAAAAATTTTGTCTTTACGGTTGTTTTTTTAGAATCAATGTATATATTTGCAAAGATCAAAGAATATGATTTTAACAGTGAACAAATATTGGTTTTATTTTTATTACCGAATGTTGCATAAATAGCCGGGAGGAAAAACCATATATGTATCACAAAATATAATAATGTAACCCGGCGGAGAGCCGGGTTTTTTTGTTTATAACCCCAATGATTATGAGAATGAATAAAGTAAAATCGAGCCAAAGGATAAACCAAACGGGAGAATACTATTTCTCTATGCGTTTGAGGCAATTGGCAGAATTGAAACTACAGGGGCACGATATACTGAACCTGGCCATAGGTAGCCCCGATTTGCCACCTGCTCCCGAAGTGATTTCAGCAATGCAATCGGCTTCTGCCGAACAAAATATACATGGGTACCAGTCTTATCAGGGACTGCCCGCTCTGCGTAGCGCTATGGGCGCATGGTATGCACATCACTATGGCATCACCCTGAATCCTACCAACGAAATACTTCCGCTCATGGGAAGCAAAGAGGGACTTATGCATATAGCCAATGCCTTCCTGAATGTCAACGATACGGTACTTATACCCAATCCCGGATACCCGGCTTACAAATCGGTAGCTCAGATGGTGGGCGCCAATACCATTTATTATGAAATGGATCCCATGACAGGTGAAGCTATTTTTGACCATTCTGACCATGTGCTCGATGAGGCAAAAATGATATTTGTGAATTATCCGCATATGCCTACCGGGGTAGTAGCCAGCCACGATGTGCTGCGCAAAATGAATGAAAAAGCCAGGA
This sequence comes from Bacteroidota bacterium, assembly GCA_020048155.1. Lineage (GTDB taxonomy): Bacteria > Bacteroidota > Bacteroidia > Bacteroidales > DYOH01 > JAIFMY01. The sequence goes on along the minus strand of JAIFMY010000228.1, from coordinate 925 downwards.
AGCACGATTGGATAGTGGTGAACGACAATCCATACAGTTTCCTCACAGATGTAGCACCGGTGAGCATGCTACAGGTAGACACCCATATGGAAAATACCATAGAACTGAACTCGCTCAGCAAATCGCACAATATGGCCGGATGGCGTGTGGGCATGGTGGTTTCCAATCCCGAATACATTTCGTATATACTCAAAGCCCGCAGCAATATGGACAGCGGCATGTTTTATGGTTTACAAAAAGCTGCCATAGCTGCCCTCGAACTTCCGGATAGCTGGTACCACACCCTGCGCACTACATATCAGAGCCGTCGAAAATTGGGTGTACAGCTCATGCAGGCACTCGGATGCCATGTTCAACCCGGACAGCAGGGAATGTTTGTATGGGCTTTGGTTCCCCAAGGTTTTGAAGACGGGTATCAGTTTTCGGATCATCTGGTAGATAATGCAGGCATATTCATGGCACCAGGAGGAATCTTCGGCACAGCCGGAAATCAACACATACGCCTGTCATTGTGCAGCACTGAGCCGGTATTACAAAACGCCATACACAAAGTAAGTTCTATCAAAAAATCTTTGTCATGAAAAAAGTGTGTATCATAGGACTTGGACTTATAGGAGGCTCTCTGGCCATAGAACTGCGCACCAACATGATGGCAAGTACTATATATGGGGTAGATAGCAATCCCGAACATGCCAACACTGCCATGCAACTGCAACTTGCCGACCACATTAGCACACTCGACGAAGGCATAACAGAGTCCGACCTTATCATACTGGCTACTCCGGTAGATGTATCTTGCCGATTGCTGCCATATATTTTAGACCGTATCACCCCAATACAAACAGTAACCGATGTGGGCTCCATAAAAGGAGATTTACTGGATATAGCCGAAAAACACCCCATGCGTAGCCGTTACGTAGCCGCT
>JAIFMY010000071.1 GCA_020048155.1 Bacteroidota bacterium | reverse complement strand
CGCCTAAGTATTTCAATATCCAATACAACCTGCCGGCATATTTACCGCTGCCATCGTCGTATACCACTATCATCGATTTTTCGCTCACACCTGCTTTTGCAAAAATAGCAGCCATATCTGCAGATGGTTTTATGATGCTTTTTATCGGAACATCATTACATAGGCTTCCGTGATAAATATTGATGGCACCTTTGATGTGCATTTCCTTGTATTCGGTATCCTTACGTGCATCTATGATGACCAGGTCTTTATTGGTTAGATTTTTTTTCAAATCGGCTACAGAAATCAAATCCTGAGCAACTAACTGTCCTGCAACAACGAATAATAGAAGCAGGTTTACAAAAAGAAATTTTTTCATGGATTATATCTTGTTATTAAAATTTAACCTGTAGTTGAACCTGAAGTGCATCATTTGGAACCTCGAGTGCGTATTCTAGTTGGCACCAAAGCTGGTAACCATGTAATGATCTTCATCGAGATCTTTGTCGGGGTCAAACATTTCGAACTTCACCATAGGCTGAAGTGCCCAAGGAGTGGTATATCCGGCCATGGCATAGAAACCATCGCGTTTTTCGCCCAAAGTCATAGGCGAAGAACCGCAACCACCACCGGCTGAGCGGTTATAGTCACCTTCGTCGTATATATATTCGGCTTGTACAAAAATATTGTTGTAATCGAACTGAAGTTCACCAGCAAAAGAAGTGCGGGTTTTATCTGAAACATTAGGCCATCCGTATCTGAAACTGGCACCTACACGAAGAAAATCTAATGGCTTGTATGTAATACGACCCAGAAAATCTTTTTCAACGTTGTTATCTTTCACTCCTAAACCGCGTCCGTTCATCACGGCTACAGCATAGTTGAGTTTGGTTTCAGCATCGCCGCCTAGTACCATGAGGCCCATATCGCGCTGCGGCGATACTATTTGGTCAGATACTATGGCACGCTCAATGGTAAATAAACCCGAACATGCGGTATTCACTTCTTGACATAAGCATCGAGCAAATACGGGTTTCCAGTTGCGCTTACAAAAGTGCTGGTTTCGAGCATCACATAGTAACTAAAATCATATGGAATATTACCAGTAAGCCCTATACGTGCTCTGCGAAATTTGAAAGTAGCTTCATCAGGAATATTCAATTTATCGTCTTTCGACATCAGGTACTGAAACTCAGGCTGAATAAAACCAATGATTCTGGGTTTTCCTTCATCTCCTTCGCTGGTTGTTCCCCCTTCGCATCCCTGAGCTTTTATCAGGGAAGCACTTAGTGAGAGGGCTATCAAAGTCAGTAAAAATGTTATATACTTTATTTGTTTCATAATCAATATTTTTAATTAGGAGTGCTATATTTATGGAAACTAAAATTAGAGGCTGCATATACAATGAAGCGAGCTGCAAGTATGAGTATTGATTTAATAATTACTAAAATCAATATTGATAAATGCAGCTCTTTTCACAATAAACCATTAACAATTAATGCTTAAACACTAGCAAGTTCAGGATTAATTGGTTACAGTTGACAATGATTTAGGTTTTGCACCTACGCCCCACTGGTTGATACTAGTTCCCCAAGCAGTGCTAGAGTTGTAAAGACCATTCATACCAAAAAGAACGCTATATGCATCGTATCCCAAAACCCTCAGGTAAGGGGTAACTATACCTGAAGTTTGGCCGGTATAGCAATATACAGCTACTTTCATATCAGGATTCAGGTTCAGAATGGTATTGTCGCTCAGCAACAAAGGATTTATACGGTATGCACCTTTTATATGGCCAAAAGCAGTATAATCAGCTTGTGTGAAATAGTTGTTGATAAAATAAGTAGTAGGTGCAGCAAGCAAATCAGAACCTTTAACAGTTTTCAGTCCTTCGGCTACAATTGCTTCAACTCTTTCTTTCAGAATAGCAGCACCATCGGTAGCTTTGGCAGTAAGTTTGGCAGCAGCATAGGTTACATTTGCAGGTGCAGCTTCGGTGCTCCAGTTGGCATTGCCCTGAGCAGGACTGCCTACTCCGGCAGTATATTTGTCCATTGAAGCATTCCAACCACTCATACCCCATTTCAGAGCCTGAGTTTTTGGATAGCCATACATGCGAAGCAATGAAGTTGCATAGGTAGCTGTTTGGCCGGTATAGCATACAACCAGAATTTGTTTGTCGGCTTTAGCAGCTTCAGAAAGTATGTTGGCAAAAGCTACACTGTGAGCACCAGTTATGTGTCCGGTAGCAAAATCGGCAGCTGCACGAAGATCAATAATATAATATTTAGCAGCAAAAGCAGCTACATCAGCCTCTGTAGCAGGTGCGCCTATCACAAAATTGTACTGTACTCCTGCAGCATCAGTATACAATAGGATATCGCTCAAATCCATCTTATTGGCCTTCAAATAAGCTGTAAGGGTTTCAAATGCAGGCACTACATCTTCTTCTGTTTCCTTTTTGCAACCAGATAATGTAATGAATGGCAGCAGTACTACCAAAGCGAGTAAAAATTTCCAAGTAGTTTTCATAAAATATTTAATTTTAAATTTCGTATGGATGTATATGTAAATACATCTATTCATATTTGTTGATACAAAAATATACAAGCTCTACATATAATCATTTACTGATTACCTCTTTGTCAATAAGCTATTTCACGAATCTCGTCAATTTATGTATTGATGTTATAGATCATACTTTGGGAGTTTGGGATATGCAAAGTATTGTTTAGTTTTGTAATATTTCTTGATATCAGATCAAATCAATTATGCCAAAAAACTTTAACCTAGCCAATTGCACTCAATGTAAATGTATCTCCGGATTGTTCAAAAATTTGCTTCCCGAAGAACTGGAGCTTATGAGTACGCACCGCGCCGAGGTGAAATTCAGGAAAGGAGAGAATCTGATAAAGTATGGCACCCTTGCAAGCCATGTAATGTATATCAGGCAAGGTTTGGTCAAATGCTATGTTGAAGAATCGGACAGAGATATGATTATTTCCATCAATCCGAAGGGGGATTTCATAGGTTTGTCATCTATCTTTGAAAACAGCAATTTCATGTACTCTGTTACTGCATACGAAGATACGCAAGCTTGTATGTTCGATGTTTCTATTTTCAAACAAATAGCCCGCAGCAATGCAGCTTTCTCGGCTGAAATAATACGATTGCAAAACGTGGCTACCAATCAGTTGGTAACCCGCATGGTATGCCTTACCCAGCGTAAATTGCACGGACGATTGGCAAATTTGCTGCTGTGCCTCAGCAAAAGAATATACCAAAGCAAAGAATTTGAAACCAGCTTGAGCAGAAAAGAGCTTTCTGAAATAGCCATAATGACCCCTGAAAGTCTTTCGAGAGTGTTAGCCGACTTCAGAAACGATGGCATACTCGAAGTAGATGGAAACAAGTTTTCCATAAAAAATCCGGATAAGCTTAAAATGCTGGCACTGAAAGGATGACGGATATTGAATACTCTTTTCTATCTGCTACCAATAAATTCATTTTGAAATTCCTAATCATTTAATTCTATTCTTCAAATCGGTATCAACCGTTTTTTTTAAAGTTTACAGATATCATAAAGCAATTTTCAATATTGAAACAATATTTTTCTCTTTATATTTACCTCGAAAAGATTTTTTGGTATGAATAAAGAAGTATCTCTCTAAACTGAAAGAAATACCTAATTGAAACCAAACACAAACAAGTAAGCACTTTTTGTACCATGAACGAACTTATACCCAACTCAAGCGAACTCATACACCAAATGGGCGAAAGCGCCCAAAAGCCGGCAGTGAAAGGACTTTTTACACAAATGCAAAACTGGCTTGGCAAACTTAAAAGCAAAAACACAGAGTTTACAAGCAATATAGAAAAAGCAAAACAGCAAAACGACATAGCTGCACTGCACGACAACCTGAAAGTGCTTGAGCAATGGAACAAGGAAATGCACGCCGAGTTGGAAGAAAAAGCCAAAGAAGTGGATAGTTTTGTAAAAAATGCAGGATTCGATAAAAATGTAGCCGGATCTAAAGGTACTTCTGCTGTAGAAATAGACTCAGTTGTAAAAGCAATTTCGATGCTGAAAAAAGGAACTGCGCCATCTGCCATTCATTCACAATATCCCAGCCTGCCAATAGACTGGATAGAAAAAATAGATACTGCCCTGAAAAGCTGAAAATGGCTCAAATATTTGTATTTTAACTGAATATCAATACTTATCATGAATAAAAAATTTCTACTCCCGCTTTCATTTTTATCGATGGCCATATTTTTCGTAATGTTGTATTTACAGGAATATACCTGGGTAAAAACTGTATTCAAGGCATTACCGGTTATTATATTTGCGTGGCTCATAGGTATCGAAGGGCGATACAGAACTTACATCAGCATTGGATTGCTATTTTCAGCATTGGGCGATATTCTCCTCGACGAATATCTCAACCTGTTCGTGCCTGGGTTGGCTGCATTTTTAATAGCACATGTATTTTACATTATCGCCTTCATATACCGTAGCAAAAAACCAGCTTTGGAAGGTGCTCTTGCTATATACTCCATAGGCGGTATTGCGTTTACTTTTTTATATAAAGGTGTTGGCGAATTGTTGATACCCGTTTTGTTATATATGGCAGTTATCACTACTATGGGATGGCGCGCATATGCTGCACGCAGATACGATTCGTATGCACAATGGGCGTTTTATGGTGCACTCCTGTTCATTGCATCTGATAGCCTTATCGCATTCAACAAGTTTTATACCCCTGTACCTTATCACGGTTGGCTTATCATGCTCACATATTGGGCTGCCCAGTATCTGATATTTAAAAGTGCTTATCAAACGAGGCGCAAGAATCAGAAATCCTGATAAGCCCAAGCATCGAGGCCATATCTACAATTTCCGGAATAAACGATGTAATTGCTTTCAATTCGAAGTGAATCTATGCTATTGATAACCCAAATATCGGGCGACCTTTGGCTACCGCCAATATGGGTGAGTAGCATATCGTGCCCATCGGCTTCCATCAGTATTTCGAGCAAACGGATGTGCAAATGTATGTTTTCGAGAAAATGATTAAGAGGGAGAAAATTGCAACGAGCCAATTCCTGAAAAAGTTCATAATCATCTTCGGTATCAGTTCTGGCATCGTGCAGCAAACTCATCCATCTACCGGAATAATACATATCAAGTACTTGTGGTTCCAACCAAAGTTCAAACACCAAATCCTTGACTCCCATTGTGCGCCAATGCTGTCCAAAATTAAAAGTCCTGATTTTAGCTTGCTCAGGACTTTTAATTCCACCATTCACAAAAAACTTCATTTCACAGAACTCTTATTACGTTTGCTTCTACGGTATCGGCTTATTGCAAACCAAGCCATTAATGCAAACAAAAGGAACACCCAAAGATTGGCTATAAAAGTAATCATTTGCAAAAATATACGCCAACCTTGGCCAAAAGCAGATTTCAACTCATACCAAAATTGAAAATTATATCCCGTTTCCTTGTAAAAAGAAATTCGCAGATTGCTGTATTTCACCTGATTGGAAATATATCTATATCTACCCTCAATAGATTCTATCTCGGCGCGTAAATCAGTTAATTGCCTCTGAACCTCAAGGGTCTCAGTCAGATTTGCAGCTTTTTGCAACAATTGCACAAGCTTTTGCTCTAATTCCTTTTTCACTTTCATACGAGCCTCCAGGTCAATAAATTCCTCTGTAACATCGGTTATCTGAGTCGATTTGTTTACCAGCTTGTCAATGGGTGCTTTTTCAAGTATAAAGTTTATGAGGCTATCGAATTTGTCGGTAGGTACACGTAAGTATAAATCATATCCCTTTCGCGTATCGTAGTTAAAAGTACTCTCGTTGGAAATGTACGCTCCATAACCGTCTAATGCATTTTTTATAAGGCTATAAGTGGTCTCAGCATCATCCGTTCTGAATTCTATATTGGCATCTTTTGTTAGTTTACGTTCCATGGAGGAACCGCTTTTCACCTCCACCCCACCTGTTGTTGCGCCAGTTATGGGAGATACGGCCACCATATCCAAGCCATCAGTCTCCTGGTTCGTCATCATTTCGGGCGAAGAGGAACTTTCATTGTTTGCAGAGCTGCAAGCTATAAATCCAAAGACAAGCAGTACCAAGTACATATACTTTTTCATTTTCATATCGTATGTATATTTTGTAAAACATAAACTTCCAAGTTGCAATATAAGAAAAATTATAGGTCTATTGCACGACAAATCAAATTTAGTTTTAATTCGCCCCACCATTATACTTGTGCTCATGACTTGCCTGAATACTACCAAAAAAATATGTTTGCCTAAAGGTTGACAGTTTACACATTCATGCCAAATAATAATGCAAGGTTTTGTTTAAGTTAAAAATGAAATCACATAACAAGAAATTTTCACACGCCAGCGGCGATAATGAATACGCTATAGGTCACTAATACAAATAATTACCAATAAAAGACCCAAACGTATGAATCTTTGATAAACTTTGGTATACATAGCAAGATGTGGCCTTATATATTATGTTTCAATAATTTAAATAGATAAAAAACACTCTTCGGAAATATTTTACCATTTTTAACAAAAATGAATCTGAAAATTGAAAAAAATAAAAAATGTCGTATATTTAACAAATACGAAATGTAATAAATTGAAATAACAACAAGCATATGCAACATTAATAAAAATTTGAATGAAAATAGAAGCATGCAGGGTCTCAAATCATACAAAACGAACAACAAACCAATTATCATCAATTCATTTTTATCTTTATAACTAAATATGAGAAAGTTAACCGACATATCCAAAACTATTGGCTTTAAAATAGCCACACCGACGATTATGGTTACTGTAGTATTCATCTTGTCCATAATTGTAATAAACAACATTCAATTCAACAAATATGGAAAGAGTCAGATAGACAAGCATTTGAACGATAAGATGATTGATATTGAGAATAATCTGAAAGAAATAGAAATCAAGGCATTATGGATTTCATCCACATTATCAGAATTATCGATAGTCAAAGACGCATACAAAACTTATTACCAGACCGATAGCCTTTATCAAAGTTCGTTGATTATAGAAAGAGAATTTACAAATATAAACAGTGCTATTAAACTGAATACAGGCGACGATGCAAAGATACATTTTCATCTGCCTCCTGCCATATCGTTTATAAGATGCTGGTCAAAAAAACGTGGTGATGATCTTACAAAATTCAGGCCATCGGTTCTGGCAGTTTCCCAAAAAAAATCGCCGGTTTCGGGGATAGAAATAGGCAGAGGGGGATTTGAAATACGAGGTATAGCCCCCATTTTTGACGAGAATAAGTTATACCTGGGTTCTGTAGAAACACTCTTCCCAATAGACATTATTTTCAAAAATTCTAAAATGACTGATAATGAAGATTTTGCAATATACATGCACACAGATTTATTAAGTATTGCTACAGATTTTCTGGCAGAGAACGAAAGTAACGTGAACAATAAGAACCAAGTTATTGGGAATCTAATTTTCATAAAATCTACATCAGACAATTTTATTACCGACAATTTGAATGAAAAATTGTTAAACAATGCTTTGAGTGAAATTACGTATTTACATACCGAAAACCACGAATATTTGGCATTTCCAATTTTCAATTTTGAGGGTAAAGCCCAAGCAGTAGGCATTATACAATTAAACAAAAGTGATTTAGTGAGTTCAATTAATCAGTTTGAATTAATAAACTATTTTCTAAGCATCATATTAATCATTCTACTGATATTAGGTATACTATATTTTACTAAGACCATCATTATTAACCCAATTTCTCATTCTGTAGATTCCATGCAGAAAATTGCAAATAAACAAATTGATTTTGAGATAGTACACAACAGACAAGACGAGATAGGCAAGCTGTATAACTCAATAAACGAAATAATACTAAGCTACAAAAAAATAATTGGTGATATAAGTAAAACAGCTGAAGCAGTGCTAATTACAGCCAAAGAACTTGATGATACATCCAAAAATATGTCTGAAAAATCTAACGAGCAAGCTTCAACCATAGAAAACATAGCCAGTTCTATGGAACAAATGCTAGCCACCATCAAATCAAACACTGATAATGCTAAAAGCACTGCTGTATTCGCTAAGAATGCCGCCAACGAAATGAGTGATAATAACGAAGTCTTCCAACAAGGAATAAAATCGGTAGCAGAAATTGATAATAAAATAATTCTTATTCGCGACATCGCATTCAAAATCAATATTTTATCGTTAAATGCCTCGGTGGAAGCCGCAAGAGCAGGTGAAGCGGGTGCAGGATTTTCTGTGGTAGCACAAGAGGTAAGAAAATTGGCTGATACTACTAAATTGGTATCGCAACAAATACAGGATATTTCGAGCAAGGGTAAGAATATCAGCGAGTTTGCTGGACAAAAGTTATTGAGTATTATTCCGGAGATAATACAAAGCAGCGAACTCATACTTAAAATTGCAATTGCGAGTACAGAGCAGAAGAAAGGCGTTGAAATTATTAACAACTCTATTCAGCAATTATCGGCCATTACTCAGAATAACTCTGCCGAAGCTGAAAAAATGAACGAGTCTGCACAAAATCTCTCCACAATGGCTGAACAGCTAAATCAATTAATTTCTGTATTTAATAGTAAAACAGATTAACTAACTTTTCTATCAACCTGAGTTTTATTCGAAGAAATGTTGAATATACAAAAACCAAATCATGAAAGGCGTAATTTTAGATTGTTTAAAAAATCTGGTTTCCACAAACTATGGAACTGAAAAATGGCTTAAAGTACTTACAGTTGCCGGACTGCCTGCAAGCCAACCCATACTGGCAACAAGCGACTTTGACGATAAGGTTGCAATTAACCTAATACATGCAACCTGCCAGGTTCTGAACATTAGTATGCCGCAAGCTGCCGAGGCATTTGGTGACTTATGGATGAACAATTATGCTTCGAAAATTTATGCGGCTTATCTTACAAATATAAAATCTTCGAGAGAATTGCTTCTAAAGCTTGATTCCATACATACTCGGGTCACCAATACCATGCCCAATGCCAAACCACCCAGGTTTGTGTACCAATGGAAGAACGACCATACCCTTATAATGACTTATAGCTCAAAGAGGGAACTCATTGATTTATTTATGGGATTAGCTAAATCTGTAGCAAAATACTATAAAGACAATTTGATTGTCAGAAAGTTATCAAATAATCAGATAGAAATTATCTTTAGCTAGCTTTTAATATCTCGTTTCGAATGCACCACCCTGATTCCCATTTTTCAGGGTGGTACTCTTTCAAAAAAGTTACTTTAAGTATTTTCAACTTTTGTATATTCCGCTCTGGTTTGGATAATTATTGCTATAAAAATAACTTGGGACAATACAAGACCATAGCTCAATTAGGTATGACTTGAGTGAATAGTGTAAAAATTTACTTTCTTAAATAATAGCATATTCATTTATCCCAATGATGCAATAATACTTTTAAAAAAAATCAATATATTTGAAAGCCAGATGTAAGCATTTATCGTCAACATCTATTATTTTATATTAAAACATACAAGTAACCCACAACTAAACCAAATGCGTTATGCGAAAACGTTTCTACCTCCCCCTATTGCTTATCATGTTTGCATTATTCATGAGCTGCAAGACCAACAAACAAACCACCAACAATCCGTCCAATGTCGTGTATGTAGTAGATGGAGTTGTTTCAAATCAGAAACAAATGGAAAAAGTTGATAAAACAGAAGTTCTTGAAATTAACGTACTCAAAGGAAAATCGGCCAAAGACTTGTATGGTGCTCGTGCTAAAGCCGGTGTAGTGTTGGTATCAACAAAAAAAGGTGCAGTGAAAGCATATCAAAAAAAGTTTTCAAGTATTTCGCCTGAATATGCCAAACTTATAAAAACCATAGCCGACGAAAAAGACATAGTTTATATCATTGACCATCAGCTAGTAGTTGAAAATCAAGAAATTACCTTATTCAATCTGAAAGCAAAAAAAATAAAAGAAATAAAGGTAATAGATCCCAGCACTACTAAAATGGATTACAAATTGGAAACTAAAGAAGGTGCTGTGCTCATTTTCATGAAATGATTATACGATTCATTTCCTCTTTAAGAAGCATACTACAGAAAAATACCAATAAGTGCTTGTTAATAATTCATTCAAACTTAGCAAGCACTTATTTTACCTTCCATTTCAGATTTTCCACCCTGCGGTACCATACCACAAAAGTTGAATTACATTCTATTGACCAATACCCTCAATAGTACCCTAAACATCTGATAAATAGTATAAATAGTTTCCTGCACTTTAGGTTTTTCTGGAAAAAATTTGGCGGTCATTTCAGTATCCCAATAATGAGTAAAATAGTTGAGCAACTGTTCCTTGTCCGGGTTTACAATACATTCAATGTTGTCTTTCCATTCGTGACGTACGGTGAACAAATCTTGTCGGGTTTCGAGCAAAAGTTTATAAGCCAGCGATGTTTTGGGTAACCAAGTAAGAAACAAATAGCCAAAGTCTAACTCGGTACTAAACCAATATTTCTCTTTGTCAACTAGTACAAGTTTGTCATCAATTTCGAGTACAAGCCAACGATGCGATTTCTTTGGAAATAAATACTCACCAATGAGCGAAGGGGTTTCAATATAGCCTCTTTTTGCCACCCTTGCCTGTTCTGATAAAAACTGCAACGGATTATCAACGTGCTCAAGCACCTGGTTGCATATTACATAGTCAAATTCTTTATCGGCAAAGGGTAATTGCTCGCCATCAGCTTGCAGAAATTCCTGATTCTTGAGTACTTTTATATCTGAATGTCGATGGTAGTTTGTGTCTACGTATTTGTCTACCACTACATTGGCACGTTTATGTGGGTTGTGTCCACCCCCAACTTCAAGTACTTTTTCGTTTGTACTTATTTTCAAATCGTACCTCGATTTTGGATTACGTATCTTCATTGCTTATGTTGTTTTTAAAGTATATTTCTGTATGTCCAAAATACATTCCAAATATTTTATACACTAATTATCAATCACTTACAATTTCAAAAACATACTCTTAGTTAAAAATGAGTATTGTGGTCTTCATTTTAGAAGAGTATATACTGGAATAACAAATTGAATTGCATATAAAGTACTGTGCAACTGTTATTTATAATACATGGCACAATTCCTGTTTTACTGTATGTAGCAAACAAAATGCACTTACAACTTTATGAAACAATTTCCGCTCATATCTATTGTGACTGTGAACTACAAACAAGCCCAAACTACCAACGAGCTCATAAACTCGCTACTTAAAGTAAGTTGGCAAAACTGGGAATTGATAGTAGTTGACAACAATTCGGGCACCAGCGATACAGATAAACTGCGTACCGATTTGCCCAATATACAAATAATAAAAAGCGATAAAAACCTTGGTTTTGCCGGAGGAAACAATTTGGGAATAGCCCGGGCAAAAGGAGATTATATATTATTGCTTAATAATGATACTGAAGTAGAGGTCGGTTTTCTGGAACCTATGATAAACTGGATGATACACAATCCGAAAACAGGTGCAGTTAGTCCCAAAATAAAATTTTTTTATCAGCAAGACACCTTGCAATATGCAGGATTTACTAAAATGAATCCGTTTACCTTACGCATGCAAGGCATAGGATATGGCAAGAAAGACATTGGACAATATGAAGTAACTAAACCTACTGAGTTTGCACATGGTTGCGCCATGATGGTGAGCCGCAAAGTAATTGATAAAGTAGGACCAATGAACGAAAAATATTTCCTTTATTATGAGGAGCACGACTGGAGTCTGCGAATAAAACAAGCAGGTTTTGATATATATTATATTCCCGAATCAGTTGTATGGCATAAAGAATCTGTATCGGTAAGCAAAAACAGTACACTCAAAACCTACTTCATGAACAGAAACCGAATACTATTCATGAAACTGAATCTAAGCATCACACAGCAAGCTATAGCAACTTTATACCTGATTTTCATTTCATTACCCCGAAATATTTTCAAATATTTTATAACGAAAGAATTAAATCACCTTTCAGCATACTTAGATGCAATAATCTGGAATATGAACCATAAAACAAAAGCAAAATGGAATTTATAAATTACACCACATACCAAAAAGCTGAAGATATAAAACGTTTGGAATTTATAACTTCCAACATACATAACTCTCAGCAACATACGCTCAGAATTCTTGAAATAGGCTGTGGAAATGGCAATATTAGCTACCAGTTGGCTAAATACAAACACCAGGTAACGGGTATAGACATAAGCGAGACTACCATACAAGCAGCCAATGCCAGATATGGAAATACCCCCGGCTTACAATTTAAGGTGGCCAATGCCGAAGATTTGCACCCTGCAGAGCATCTGAAATATGATGCCATAGTATGCAGCGAAGTGCTCGAACATTTGTATAATCCCGAAAAACTGACTGCCAATTTCAGAAATTTACTAAAACCCAATGGTGTGGTTATTGTTACTGTTCCCAATGGAAATGGCCCTCGTGAAGCTTTTATTACCAAACCATCTCAAAAATTAGCTGTTGGCAAAGGTTTACTGCCCGAGCTTTTCAGAAAAATAAAATACCTGTTAGGTTATAGAGGCCAGAATGCTCAAACATCTGCCGAACATCTTGAGCATATTAACTTTTTTACCATACCTGCGCTGAAACTATTGGCTGCAAAATCTGGGTTTGAAATTGTAAAAAAACAAGCCGGAAATTTTGTTGAAAATGTCTTTCCTTTTTCGCTTATTACCAAGCACGCATTCTGGCTTCAGAAATTTGATTGTTATGTAGCCGATGTACTTCCTCTCCCATTTACAAGCGCCTTTTACACTGTTTGGAAACTTAAAGAACAGCAATAATGGAAAATTTAAATTTGCCTCAGATAATAAACCTGATTGCAATGACTTACTTTGCAACTGCTTCGCTTTACATTCTATTCTTTGCTTTAGCGGCTTATGCATATCGCCGACAACCTCATGCTGCAATACCTGAGCTGAAAAGTGTATGGGTGCTTATACCTGCCTACAAAGAAGACAACGTTATAGTTGAAACTGTAACCTCAGCGCTTAAACATTTTAGCAAATATTGCAGTTTTGATGTTGGAGTAGTTGCAGATTCTTTAAAGCCCGAAACATTGGAAGCACTGCGTAATACTAAGGTAAAAATTATACAAGCTTCGTTTGAAAAAAGTACTAAAACAAAATCTATTAATTTGGCTCTTGCCCAAAATACAGAATTGTATGATTGGGTAGTATTGCTTGATGCTGATAATATAATGGCACCTGGTTTTTTGGATAATATAGCAGTACACATGGCCCACGGTAAGCTTATAGTTCAAGGACAACGCACTGCCAAAAACAACAATACACCCTTTGCCATGCTCGATGGCATAAGCGAAGCGGTAAATAATTCTATTTTCAGAAAAGGGCATAGTGCAGTGGGATTATCAACAGCTCTTATCGGTTCAGGTTTTGCTTGCGAATATGCCATTTTCAAACAAATTATGCTCAATATACAAGCAATAGGTGGTTTTGATAAAGAACTTGAACTCGAATTGCTTTCGCGAAAGATAAGAATAGCTTATGCCCCCGATGCAATTATATATGATGAGAAAATACAACAATCTGAAGCTTTTTTTAATCAACGACGCAGGTGGATATCTTCACAGTTCATTTTCTTATTTAAAAATATCGGAAAGGGTATAAATCAACTCCTTACTCATTCGAATATCGACTATTTCGATAAACTATTTCAGTACGCATTGCCACCCAGGGTGTTATCATTGGGTCTTCCCCTTCTTTTTGCTTCAACTAGTGTTTTATTACACATCCTGTTTCCTCAATATGTAAGTATCAATTATTTCGTAGCATGGTTCAGCATTTTTATTGCAACATCTGCTGCCATAGTTCTATCTATACCCCGTCGCTACTTCACCACCGATTTATTCTCAGCACTACTGGCTTTGCCTTTGGCTTTTTTGCTCATGCTCAAAGCTTTGTTAAAAGCAAAAGGTGCAAATAAGACATTTATTCACACCCAACATGGCATTCGATAAGTTTTTATATAAAAAAAATAAATGAAATGGAATTCATTGCGCATTTACACAACTCGGTTTCGTTATGTACATCATTGTCTGATGACTTCGCAAAGTATTCGGGTGTTTTTGTAAAAGGAAAACATCAATATTTTGAGGAAAACCATAATTTTTGTGTTTTTTCAGGCGAGGTGTATGCCAGCACTACAGATACATCTTATACCAACAACGCTGAATACATATATAGGCTGATTGAAAATAATAATAGCAACCAAAGCATACAGTTAGATGGTAAATTTGTGGCTATTATAAGCATAAACAACATTTTGTATGTTCTTCGCGATTTTCTTGGTATAGGTGCACACATTTATTATAACCAACAGTTTTTGAGCAATATGCTTAGTCTGTTCAAGAAAATATCGAAAGTGCCATTAGAACCCGACTTCCAGCAAATATCTGTTTTTCTGAAAGAAGGTTACATTCCTGCTCCGCATACCGGAATAAAAGGCATAAAAAAATTGCAACCCGGCGAACAACTTTGCTACGACCATGATTTGTACAATTTAAAAGTAAGCAACTTATTACAAAACAATTCTGTTGTAAATCATCATATTAGCCTGGACGATGCCATAGAACAATATAGTACACTGCACCAAAATGCCATTGCTAAACGAATAAGTGGCTGCACCAATACAAGTGTCTTATTAAGCGGCGGATACGATTCAGGAGGAAATTTGGCAGCATTGCGCAAAATTTATAATGGGCCTATTGAAGGCCATTCTGTGGGTTTCATGAATAGCCAATGGTCTGAAATACCTTTGGCAAAAATAAGTGCCAATGCTTTTGATGCAAAGCTCAATGTGTATACCATGGATGGAACAGAGCTCGACCAACTGCCCAAGATAGTGAATCAAATGGGAGATTTGTTTTTTGAAAATGGCCTTTTACTCAATCAGAAGGTATCTGGAAGCATACAACCGGTTCAAAATTCGTGCATACTTGGTGGCGATGGCAATGATCAACTTTTTGGCACTTCTGGCCGAGAAGTAGCTTTGTTGTACTTTTCAAGAAAAATGGGGTTTAACTATATTCAAAAGGCATTTACAAACATTTCATCTGTAAATTCTACACTATTCCGGGCCAATTTTCACAATCAGAATATTCTACACGCATTACATTCTCGGCATTTTGGCTTTTCAGATTCAGATATTAATCATCTATTTCAACAACAAGTAAATATCAATAATTCATATACATCTCTTCCTCATCTTTCCGATTTCGACTCCATGTATTTGTGGCGCAATTTTAATACAGATATTATGCAATCGGCCTTGCAAGTTATTGTGCACAAGGCATCGCGTATGGCCGAACTTTATAACCTCAATGTACAGTACCCATATTTAGATATCGAAATTTACAAGTTTTTACAATCTTTACCTCGCAATTTTAAACTTAAAGGCTCGCCTTTGGAAATAGCGCGTGGCAAAGGATCAAGTAAATACCTACTGAAAAAATACCTCAACAAAACATTACCGGAAGAAATAACCAATCGTAAAAAACAAGGTGGATTTGCCCCTTTGAGCATATTTTACGCACAAGAAAATACCCGCCACAAAATATATCGTTTTATTAAACAAACATTGGGACGTATTACTATAATAAATTCGCTAGCTCTGAACAATTTACTGAATTCAGTTGAAAAAACCATACAGCAACCAGATTCTTGGTTCTGGTACAAACAAACCAAATTTGCCCAATTATCGCATTTATTGGTCTTATCGGTTTGGTGGCAACAGTTTATTGAAGAGAACCCTAAAAACCAATTATCTGAGTATTTTTAGTAAAAAAATCAAGGTATGAAAAAGATAAAAGTTTTGATGGCCATAAGACAAGGTCAAATTGGAGGTGGCGAAAGCCATGTACTTGAACTTGCTACGCATATAAACAGAAATATATACGAGCCTATAGTACTGGCATTTACACCGGGTGCCATGATGGACGAGCTCGCCAAACGTGGAATAGAAACGCATGTAATACCCACCGAAAAACCTTTCGATTACAAAGTATGGGACCAGGTTAGGTCATTTATGATTCAAAAAAAAATAGATATAGTACATGCGCATGGTACTAGGGCTATGTCGAACGTTTATAGAGCTGCTCACATGCTCAAACTTCCTCTATTATACACGGTTCATGGTTGGTCGTTTCACAAAAAACAGAACCTGGTAGTTAAAAACTTGCGTATTCTTTCTGAAAAATTTCTTGCTTCACGAGCCAATGCTGTTGTTTGTGTATCGGTAAGCAATCAGCGGGAAGGCATTGAGCGGTTTAATCTCAAAAATTCATCAGTTATATACAATGCTGTAAATATTGAAAAATTTAACCCCATACAAAACTTCAAAAATCTACGGGATACTTTAGGCATTGGGCCTGGAATTACTGTTATAGGTTATATTGCTCGTATTACAGAACAAAAAGATCCGTTTACTATGCTTCGAGCAATGAAAATACACCTGCAAAATGTTCAAGATACTTTACTTTTGGTAGTAGGCGATGGAAACCTGAAAACTGAAATGATGGAATTGGCCAAGGAATTGAATATAGATAAAAATATAATATTTGAACCATTCCGCACAGATATACCAGATGTACTCAATGCAATAGATTATTATTGTTTACCATCACTTTGGGAAGGTTTTCCTATAGGTATCATTGAAGCCATGTGCATGAAAAAAGCCGTGATTGCATCTGCAGTAGACGGAACGAGTGAATTGATACAGCACAAAGAAAACGGACTATTGGTAGAACCTGGTAATCCCGCAGAACTGGCGCAAAACATGCTTTTTTTTCACAATAACTTACAATTTCGTCAACAAATTGCAGAGAATGCGTATCAAAAAGCTATTCAGAATTTTACTATTAACCGCTTGGTTGGAGAGGTAGAAGGTTTGTATCATCATTTTAGTATGTAATTAGCAATAGGTTTATACAATATCAGCAAGGAATATCGGTTTCAAACTAATATTCCTTTTTTTATTAGCCTCACTACGGAATTAAGTATCATGCTTTTTATTTTTAATGCTTTTTCAAGCTTTACTTTATTTAAACCATACATAAATCCATTTTTAGCTTACAAATCATTCAACAATGACTCTTCATTTTCGCATTTTTACTCTTCATTATTAAAGAGTATGCTATTTTGGATTGTAAGTATATAATTGATATTAAGACACATGAAACATTGGTATATATATTGGTTTATCAGATAAAAGTTGTGAAAACTCACTCCATTTAAACTGAAAAAATATGCATACCATTGATCTCATACACAACAAGAACCTTTTTCTGGGAAACCAAAATTTTGTGAACACCCCCAATGGTATAAAAATATTACCCGCTGGCAGATATACCATCACCCGGGTAATTGAAGATGTGCCTTTGCATCCAAAATGGGCAAGTATAAAACAACAAGACTGTGAGTTGGAATTTGAA
Source organism: Bacteroidota bacterium (assembly GCA_020048155.1). Taxonomy (GTDB): domain Bacteria; phylum Bacteroidota; class Bacteroidia; order Bacteroidales; family DYOH01; genus JAIFMY01. Next base: position 11,667 of record JAIFMY010000071.1, on the reverse strand, counting down.
ATCTCACTTTCGGATTTTTTCAGACTTCAAAATTTGTATAGCTATGCACAATACTGATATTGTAATAACTGGCTTGCAAGCCTGGGAATTGGGCATGGGTAGCAATTGCAAAAACTTAGCTATTGAGTTTGCCAGGCAAAACAGAGTACTTTACGTAAATCCACCCAAAGACAGATTTACGATGCTCAAAAATAAAAGAAAAGCTGATGTGGAAAATGCTCAGTTTCTGTATCAGGCAAGCCACAATCTTTGGGTACTCAATCCGGTTTCAGTAATTGAGTCTATCAGCCGTTTGCCTATAAACTTTCTATTTGATATGCTCAATAAGCACAACAACAAACTTTTTGCCGCCGAAATAAAGCAAGCAATTCAAGCATTGCGTTTTCAAAATTATATTCATTTCTGCGATAGTGATATGTTTCGAAGTTTTTATTTCAAAGAAATTTTGAAACCTGCATTGAGCATATATTATACACGCGACAACCTCTTGGCAGTAGATTATTGGAAAGTACAAGGCAAGCGTATAGAGCCACTTATGATGAAAAAATCTGATTTGGTAGTTGCCAATTCCCCATATTTAGCCGGTTTAGCTCAACGTTTTAATAAAAACAGTTATTACGTAGGACAAGGATGCGACTTACAGGCATTCTCACCTCATCGGGTTAGCCTGGTGCCTGATGATATAGCACATATAAGCCCCCCCATCATTGGATATATAGGCGCCATCAAGTCACTGCGGCTCGATATATCAATTCTTTTGCATATTGCCAAACACAATCCGCAATGGAACTTGGTGCTGGTTGGTGCCGAAGACGAAGTATTTGCCAAGAGCGATTTGCACCTACTGCCCAATGTTTGGTTTCTTGGCAAAAAATCAGAATCAGAATTGCCTCAATACCTCATGAAATTCGATGTAGCCATAAACCCGCAAATTGTAAATGATGTAACCAGAGGAAACTACCCCAGAAAAATTGACGAATACCTTGCAATGGGAAAACCGGTGGTTGCTACCTATACCGAAACCATGAGCTATTTCAGAGAGCATGTTTCGCTAGCTACTACTCCCCAGCAATGGATACAATTTATTGACGATGAAATACATAACAATACCCCTGAAAAACAACAGGCTCGTATGCATTTTGCAGGTTTGCATACTTGGGAAAATAATGTAAATGTAATATACGACCAAATCTCAAACCTTTTGAAAAAATGAAAATAATACAATATATAAAAGATTCCCCACGATTCAAGAAGATAGCACTGTGGTTACTGATGCCTACCTCACAGGCACGCCCGCGACTCTGGGTAACATGGTTTGTCAATCCTTTTTTTCATAAAAGAGGCAAAGCCAGTGTTATTCAATCACGCACCCGGCTCGATGTACTACCATTCAATGCATTCAGTTTGGGCGCCCATTCAACCATCGAAGATTTTTGTACAATAAACAATGGTGTGGGTAAAATACACATAGGTAACAAAACACGCATAGGTATAGGCTCGGTACTAATAGGACCGGTGACCATAGGCGACGATGTGCGTCTGGCGCAAAATGTAGTAATATCGGCCCTAAACCACAACTACACCAATGTGTTAGTGCCCATTTCTGAACAAGGTGTTACTACTGCCGAAGTATATATAAGCGACGAAACCTGGATAGGTTCAAATTCAGTTATTCTACCGGGGGTATTTATTGGCAAACACTGTGTGGTTGCTGCCGGCAGTGTGGTTACCAAAAGTATACCCTCATATAGTGTTGTTGCCGGCAATCCGGCCAAAATTATCAAACAATATGACCCCGTTTCAAAAACCTGGAAAAAAACTTCAACCCATGAACACGCAACTCATTGAAACAACTTTTTGGATATTCTTATCGATTGTTTTTTACACATACATAGGATATGGCATTCTTTTGTACATACTTGTATGGTTTAAAAGAAGAATAAATCCTTTAAAAAAACTCCCTCCTTCAAACTTCGAACCTCATATTACCTTACTGGTTGCTGCATACAATGAGAAAGACTTTGTAAATCAAAAGGTACTCAACACCAAATCATTAGACTATCCATCTGACAAAATTCATCAAATATGGATAACGGATGGTTCAACTGATGGCACACCGGATATACTGACTACATATTCAGATGTAAAAGTATACCATGAAAATGAGCGAAAAGGAAAAATAGCAGCTATGAACAGGGGAATGCAATACGTAACCACCGACATAGTTATTTTTTCGGATGCAAACACCCTATTAGGTTCTCAGTCTGTTCGCAAAATAGTGCAACTATTTGAAAATCCAAAAACTGGCTGTGTATCAGGCGAAAAAAGAATTGTAAACAAAGACTCTGATGCTGCAGCCGGTGCTGGCGAAGGCATATACTGGCGATATGAATCGACCTTAAAAAAATGGGATGCTGAGCTGTATTCAGTTGTTGGAGCAGCAGGCGAGCTTTTTGCTATACGAACTCATCTATATCAGGAAGTTGAACCAGATACTATTCTCGACGACTTTGTAATTTCTTTGCGTATTGCAATGCAGGGATACACCATACAATACGATCCTGATGCTTATGCTATTGAAAACTCCTCTGCGAATGTAAATGAAGAAAGGAAACGTAAGATTCGCATAGCTGCCGGTGGCATTCAATCCATCATTCGTCTATTACCTTTGCTCAACATTTTCAAATATGGCATTCTTTCTTTTCAATATATCTCTCATCGCGTTTTACGTTGGACGCTTACCCCGCTTTTGCTTCCATGGTTGCCATTACTTAATCTTTTGCTCATTCGTTCTAGCGCAGTTTATCAGTTTTTGTTCATACTTCAATTTATTTTTTACGTTGCAGCGTTTATAGGCTGGTTATTTAGGTATAAAAAAACTAAATTTAAGCTTACATTTATTTCATATTACTTTTTCATGATGAATTATTCCGTATATCAAGGCTTTACTCGATTTCTAAAAAACACACAAAGTGTACAATGGGAGCGGGCTAGGAGAGCCGACGCACAGCCACAAGTGTAATATTACTTTATGAATACTTGCATACAATATAATCCTGTTGTTCGAAGAAAACAGAAAACAATAGCAAAAAACATGATAACCAGAGATAAAAGAAGTTTAAGTTACAAAGGCTGGCAAAACCTCATCGAAGAGGCTGTACAGAAAACCATTGATTTGATAATTCATATTTCTGTGTCTACAGTTGACAAAAAAAACTTTGCCCGAATGGATAATGCTCTCCACCAATCGGTACATACTTCTCGCCGAAAAACTTTTATTCCAATTGGTTATGCCTTTCCTTCAGGTTATTTTTGGTATGAATATACAAAAGAGGATCCCTGCTTAATGCACGGAATATCACATAAAAAAAATCTCACTCACATAGGAGGAGGGTCACCCATTTTTGTAAGGGGTGTAATGATTGGTACATTAGGCACCAATGGCAGCCATTACACCAACACTGAGCAATATGTATCAGCTGCATTACAACATATTAAAACCTTATGAAGCCATGCCAGATTCACAAGTTCAAATCTTAGGAAGATTAAACAAATTTGCATCAGGGTTTGCTAGTATCACAAATCTCGAATCATTGGTTCAAGCCGTGGCGTCGGTAATCGAAGATACCATAGAATTTGACTATTCAGGTTTGTACTTATTTGATCACGAAGAAAACAGACTGAAGCTTTTGTACGCAAAAGGCTTTACTGATGAAGAATTTAATGAAGCGGATAAAACTGCGATGGAGCGCCAACCAGGATATGTTTTTCGTTCGGGCAAAACGCTGAATACTGGAGATTTGGCGCTCGAGGAAGACACAATCATTGTTTCCAGCAAACCTTCTTTTAATATTAGATCAAGATTATATGTTCCTGTATTGACCGGCGAACAAGTGTTAGGTGCATTCGGCATTGGCTGTACGAAGCCGAATGTTTATACAGAGCATCATGTTTATGTTCTATCTTTTATTGCCAATATGGCTGGTGCTTTTTATGAGAACATTGTAAATCAGAATCTGTTAAACCTAGCATATAAACAGATAGAAACCTATTCCAAAATTCCGGATGAAAGCCCTGATCCTATTCTTCGTATTGATTCGGACAATACGCTCATTTATGCCAATAATGCAAGTATAAAGTTGCGTCGCTTTCATAAATTGAAAGTAGGGCAAGCTATAACATCTGATTTTAAAAAATATATCTCAGATTATCAGTCACATAAACAGTCGGTTGATTTAGAAATAGCCGATGAGGAATCAATATATTCATTTGTATGTACTCCAATAAGCGACGATAATTGTGTCAGCTTATATGGCAGAGATATTACACAACGCAAGGCCACTGAAGAAGCCTTGCTTAATAGTTTGGAAAAGTGGAAAGCTATAGTATCTGCATCGCCAGATGGAATAGGTGTTGCTGCTCTTGATGGCACTGTAACTCTGATTTCTGATAAACTTGCACGTATGCATGATATTAAGATCCCAGAAATACCAGAATACTTAGGTAAGTCTATTTTTTCTTTTGTTGCCCCTGAATCGCTAGAGTTGCTGCATGATAACATAAACAAAATATCACTAGGTCTCAGAAGTCACAGCATGTCACAATATTTGGCACAACGCCACGATGGCTCAAAATTTTTCATTGAAGTCAATTCAGCAATTTTAAAAAACAAGAATGGAATTGCAGACAGCATCTTATTTATAGAGAGAGACATAACCGATCGTATAGAAACTGAACAAAAATTGAAGATGAGCGAAGAATACAACCGCTCGCTTATTGCAGCTATACCTGATATGATTTTTGTGCTGAACAGCAAACATGAATTTATTGATTTCAAATCTTCGGATGACAAAAACCTTGTCATGTCCAAAGAGTTTTTCATACATAAAAACATATTTCAAGTATTAGACAAAGATGTAGCTGAAAAATTGGCCCACGGGTTGAAAGAAATAGAAAACGGAAAAACGCATATTTCATTTGAATACAATATGTTGGTAAATGGCAATCGATCCACTTTTGAATGCAGACTTACCGCTACCAGCAACCACAACACCATAGCTATAGTACGAGATATTTCTGACCGGAAAAAGATAGAAACAGCCCTTGCTGAAAGTGAACAAAATTTCAGGCATTTCTTTGAAAGCATACATGATTTGATATTTATAGCAGATAAACAAGGTAATATTCTGTATACAAACCCCATAGCGCTCAAAAAACTTGATTATACTCTTGCAGAGCTGCTACATCTGAAAGTCCCCGATTTACACCCTTCCCATTTTCGAGAACAAGCAAGCTCAATATATAAAGATATGTTCGAAGGTAAATCTGATACATGCAACTTACCGTTAGCCCGGAAAGACGGAAGCACAATTTCAGTAGAAACAAAAACTTGGTTTGGAAAATGGAACAATCAGGATTGTATTTTTGGAATATCAAAAGACCAGTCCGTAGAGCAAGCTGCATTGCAAAAGTTCAATAAAATGTTTGAAAACAGTCCAACACTAATGGCTGTAACCAGGCTGCCTTCACAAGAATTTATTGAAGTAAACAAAGCATTCATCGAAAAAACAGGGTACTCAAAAGACTATATACTGGGAAAAACCTCAAACGAGCTTAAACTATTTTTCATTCAAAACAATCAGAACCAATTTGCTGCCGAGATAATTAAAAACGGAAATATCAACAACAGGGAAGTAGTCATTCGCAAAAAAGATGACTCAATGTTGAATGGTCTATTTTCGGGTATTGTATTCGAAAACCAAGGCAAAAACTATTTCCTTATTGTAATCACAGACATAACCATACAAAAACAAACGGAAACGCAACTTCGGAATGTTACGAACAGGCTTACTACCTTAGTATCTCATTTGCCGGTAGGCATCCTTATGGAAACTCCTGATAGAAAAGTCAGACAAGTAAATCGCAATTTTTGCAACCTATTTGATATACAAACATCTCCTGATAATCTTATTGGAGTCGACTGCAGAGAGTCGGCAGAGCAAACCAAAGATTTGTTTGTAGAAGAAGATGAATTTATGCAACGAATAGACCAAATTCTTGCTCAAAAACAAATGGTGCTCAACGATGAGCTATACCTAAAGGATGGACGAGTATTTCAACGCGACTACGTGCCAGTGCTCAATTCCCAAAATCAGATAGAAAGCCTTTGGCAATACAGAGATATTACCGAACGCAAAGAGGCTGAAATGGCACTCACCAACTCATCTTTGCTGCAAAAAATGCTTATGGATATATCATCCAGATATATCAACATTCCTTTGTCCGAAATTGAAACTACTATAAACCAATCGCTTGAACAATTGGGAAGGTTTGTAAATGCAGATCGCAGTTATATATTTGAATACCATTGGGATCTCAAAATCACTAAAAACACCCATGAATGGTGCGAAGAAGGCATAGTGCCGCAAATAAACGAATTGCAGGATGTACCCATAGATATGCTTACCCAATGGGTTGAAGCCCACAGTGTAGGAAAAACCATGTTTGTACCAGATGTGTTTGCTTTAGAAGAAGGCGGCGGACTGAGAGAAATACTTGAGCCACAAGGCATAAAAAGCCTTATTGCCATACCCATGATGGCAGGTGATGATTGTATAGGATTTGTAGGTTTCGACTCCGTTAAAAAACACCACATATACACCGAAAAAGAAGAGTCATTGCTTTCTGTCTTTTCTCAAATGCTCGTAAATATAAAACAAAGAGCAGCCCTCGAAAACAACCTCATCATTGAGAAATACAATGCGGAACAAGCCAATAAAGCCAAATCGGAGTTTCTGGCCAATATGAGCCACGAAATAAGAACTCCAATGAATGCTATTTTAGGCTTCAGCGAGTCGTTGTATCACAAGCTCGAAACACCCGAATATAAAAAAATGATAAAATCAGTACTTTACAGCGGCAATTTACTTCTATCACTGCTCAATGACATACTTGACTTATCTAAAATAGAAGCAGGAAAACTCGATATAAGCATGCAGCCTGTAAATCTGAAAGAACTATTGCGTGAAGTAATGATACTTTTCAAAAGCAAAGCAGATGCAAAAAATATAATACTTAGCAGTATTGTAGAGCCCGGCTTTCCTGAAGTAATAGTTATAGATGAAATAAGACTCAAACAAGTAATATTTAATCTGATTGGCAATGCACTAAAATTTACTCACAAAGGTTATGTGGGTATACATTTATACTTTAAATATCATTCCGATTTCAATGGTGAATTGAGGCTCGAAGTGGAGGATACAGGCATAGGGATACCCGAAGACCAATATCAGGTTATTTTTGAAGCATTCCGCCAACAATCAGGCCAATCGAACCGGAAATATGGAGGAGTTGGTCTGGGGTTAGCCATTTCTAAACGTTTAGTAGAGAAGATGAATGGAGTTATTGCAGTTTCTAGCCAAGTTGACAAAGGTTCTGCTTTTACGGTTATTTTTCCCGACATTAAAGTATCGCTCGATGAAACACGCAAATCGGACTTAGACTTTGAGGCAGATCATATTTTGTTTGATGAAGCCACTATTTTGGTAGTAGATGATGTACCAGCCAATATAGAAACCATAGGTTACTATCTGGCAGATACACCAATAAATATGATATCGGCCGAGAATGGTGAAGAAGCTTGGGATATGTTGCAAAATATAAATCCGAGCCTTATTCTGCTTGACATGCGAATGCCAGGTATGGATGGGTATGAGTTGGCACAACTTATCAAAAGCAATCCAAAAACTGCCAATATACCAGTTTGTGCTTTTACCGCTTCGGTTTTCAGTTCAGACAAAATTTACAAATCCGGAAATTTTGACAACTGCTTATTCAAACCTGTAAAGCGCCTCGAATTGTTCAATGTATTAAAAAATCATCTTGGATATCATTTGGTAGAAATGAATCAAGCCGTAAGTAGCACCGAACTTTTAGACTTGTCGGAACTCACTGCTGAAGAGAAACAGAGTATGCCAATTGTGAAGCTCGAACTTACTCAAGATTTCTTGCCTAAATGGAATACACTAAAAGATTCGTTTGTGCTTTTTGACATAGAAAATTTTGCCCAAGACCTAATGCAAATGGCCAATAGGCACGCGTGCAAATATATTACCCATTATGCAGAGAAACTCATAAACGATACAGAATCTATCGACCTGGAATCGCTTTCAGAAAACATGAAAAAATTTCCACAACTCATTCATAAAATGGAACAACTCATTAACAATCATCCCCAATGAACGAAGACCTGAAAATATTGATAGTTGATGATAACAAAGAGAACCTCAAAGTGGTGAGCAACTTTTTGAAGGAACTACATTACAAAATCGCTTTGGCTACCGATGGCAAGTCGGCTATTGAAATACTCAAAGTACACACTATTGATCTAATTTTGCTCGATGTGATGATGCCAGATATAGAAGGCTACGAAGTATGCCGTATTATAAAAAAAGAAGATAAATGGAAGGAAATACCCATCATATTTCTTACTGCCAAAGTCGAAACTGATAATATAGTAGAAGGATTTCAGGCGGGGGGTGTTGACTATATTCTTAAACCATTCAAGAAAGAAGAGCTTTTTGCACGGGTCAAAACACATCTGGAGCTTAGTATGTCCAAAAAGAAAATCATGCAACAAGCACAAGAGATAAATAATATAAACCGGAAAATATTAAGTAGCATTGACTTTGCAGTAAATATACAAAATGAAATGCTTCCTTCCATTCAAAATTTTAAGTTACATCATCCCGATTCATTTTTAGTTTACAAACCCAAAGACCATTTAAGTGGTGATTTTTATTGGTTTACAGAGTTTCAGCAGCAAACTTGTATCGTACTAGCCGACTGTACCGGACATGGTATACCGGGTGCCCTCATCAGCATTATGGCTATTACACTATTGAATAGGATGCCCCACAATACGTTTCTCTCCAATCCTGCAGCTGTATTGCAATATATGCGCCTGAATTCCCTCAAAATGCTCAAACAAGACCCCGATAGCCCACGTTTGCTCGATTCATTTGAAATGGCTTGTATTGTGCTCGAGCCTCAAAAAGGAGTTGTATACTATGCAGGAGCCGGTATTGGAGTTACTAAGATATCAGATATGCTTGAGGTAGAAACCATAAAACATGACAATTACATTTTTAATGATACCAACAAGGAAAAACCTTTTAAAAACATAACTTTTTGCTGCAATCCCGGAGATAATTATTATCTTTATACTGATGGGTTAACTGACATGTTTCAACCCAATTTTAAAAATAAATATACTGAAAATCGTTTTATCAATTTTTTAAAAGAAATAAACCACACAAGTGCCAATGAAAAAAAAGTTTTCATTCACAGCGAAATAAACAATTGGCATGGAAGCGGATCTCAGATTGATGATATTACTGTTTTTGGAATAAAAGTATAAATAAGTACTGCTTATGAATTCGGAGACCAAGCATATACTCATTGTAGATGACAACCTTACCAATCTTCAGTTCACAGCAAAAAACCTGAAAGAAGAGGGTTACCTCATTAGTTTGGCTGTAGATGGCAAATCGACCCTCAAAACATTGGAAAAACAAACGCCAGATCTGATTTTGCTCGATGTTATGATGCCCGGAATGGATGGTTTTGAATTATGTAAACAAATCAAAAGCAACTATAAGTTTGTTGATACTCCCATTATTTTTCTTACTGCCAAAAATCAAATAGAAGATTTGGTTGAAGGTTTCAAATCCGGGGGAGTTGATTATATCACCAAACCATTCAATAAAGACGAGCTTTCTATCAGGGTAAAAAACCACCTGGAGCTAGTAAGTGCGCGGAAGAAAATAATGGAAATGAACAAAACACGCGACAAACTCTACTCAATTTTAGCCCATGATATACGTTCGCCTCTTTCAAGCATAGCCATGCTTATACATGTGCTCGCAGACAAGTCTGTAGAACCTAATTCTGAAGAATACGATCAGATTCTGGCCGATATTAGCCAAAGTACCAATAGCACCTTGGGACTAATAGAAAACATTCTGCGCTGGGCTAAAGTTCAGAGCGAATCTGTGGCACTATCGCCTTCATTGAACAATTTATACAAAATTCTGGCAGATTGCATGCTTCTGCTCGAAACAGGTGCTAAAAACAAAAACATTACACTCAGAATAAATGCTGATGAATCGGTAATGGCTTATTTTGACGAGCTTACCATTCAAACTGCCATACGCAACCTTATTGCTAATGCCATAAAGTTTACCCACGAAAAAGGAAAAATTGATGTTACCGTAACTCCAAAAGGTAAATTGACAGAAATACGCATCAAAGATACAGGAGTAGGTATGAGTGCTGAGGTGATAAGCAAAATTTTGGAATACAACGAACCTTATACAACACGTGGTACAAAAAACGAAACAGGTACCGGTTTAGGATTGTTTGTGGTTAAAGATTTTGTACTTAAAAATAATGGCAAATTTACAATAGAAAGCAAACTCAAAGTAGGCACAGAAGTGATTATTTCGCTTCCCTCACACAAATAATGCACCCCGTAGCGATGGATACTGAAAACCGAATGTTGAATATTTTGGTTCTGGATGACTCTCCGGCCATTAGAAATCTGCTCAGATCAATACTCAAAACTCGTACAAATGTTTTTGCCGTTGAATCCCCTTCTTTGGCTTTTAAAATTTTGGATAACGAAAATATTGATATCCTCATTTGCGACTACAGGCTGCCCGAAATGAATGGGCTGAAGGTTCTGGAGCAGGTGAAAACAAGAAAGCAAAGCATAGAGGTTATCATGATCAGCGACTCAGGAGATATGGATACCGTAATTCAAGCCTTGAGAAATGGTGCAGCTGATTTTTTAAAAAAACCGTTTTCTGCCAACGAACTTTGGGTGGCTATTGAGCGTACCCAAAAAATTTCAGATCTCAATTCCACCATCCATCAAGTAAAACGTAACAACCAAAGACTTAAAAATGAAGTAAATGAGGAGTTGTTTCACCCCATCATCGGAAACTCCGAACAGATAAAAAGTATATTACAGCAAATACAAATGGTGGCCCAAACACCAGATACTTCTGTACTAATAATTGGCGAAAGCGGCACAGGCAAAGAATTAGTTGCCAGAGGAATACATCAGAAGAGCAAACGAAAGGACGAGCTTTTTGGAGCAGTAAACATGTCCGCGGTGCCCGAATCACTTTTTGAAAGCGAATTTTTTGGGCATAAAAAAGGCAGCTTCACCGGGGCATTTGCAGATAAGGCCGGTTGGTTTGAGACTATCAACAATGGCACATTGTTTCTGGATGAAATAGGAGAAATGAGTATGCAACTGCAAGTAAAGCTTCTTAGGGTACTCGAAGACCGTATTTTCATTAAAGTAGGGCACCAGAAAGAACAAAAATTTGACATTCGCATAGTCTCAGCTACCAATAAAACACTCGACGAACTTACCGGAACTAAGGTGTTTCGTACCGATCTGTTTCATCGATTAGGTACTTTTATCATTCATATACCCCCATTGCGCGAACGAAAAGACGATATACCCATTCTTGCCGAATATTTATTGAAGCAAATAACTAAAAAAATGTATAGTACATGACAAAAAATGCAAAATGGGCTAAAAAAAGAGTAAAAATATTTGCATAAAAGACTGATATTCTGTACATTAGTAGAATA
>JAIFMY010000241.1 GCA_020048155.1 Bacteroidota bacterium | reverse complement strand
TCATCTTCCAGAATAATAATAGTTATTTATTACTGAAAAAACACCCCGACCTAAGGCCACCCAGCCAGAGGCGGGGAATTGAGTCGATCATGCACTATAGTAAAATAAATACTCCTCTACCCAAGTTGGGCAGTAGCATAAGGCAAGGCGTCCGCTTTAAAAACAGAGCGGTATTATATTTTAAGCCCAAGTATGGTGATATCGTCGGTTTGTCTGAAATGGCGATCGTATCCGGTCATCCAATCCACAACAGTATTGTTGAGAATGTTGCGTTGCTCAGAGAAAGGTTTCACTGAGATTTGGAGCAAAAGCTCCTTGAGTCGTTTAGACATGAATTTCTTGTGATTTGGGCCGCCAAATTGGTCTGCAAACCCATCGCTTACCAGATATATGATATCGCCCTTGAACAATTTGACTTCGTGCAAAGTAAAATCGTCCATTTTATCATAAATAGCAATAGGCATTTTATCAGGTTTTATTTCAATCAGTTCCCCGTGCTGAACAAGTAAACAAGAATTGTTGGCACCGGCCCATTGCAATGCAAGTGTATCTTTATGGTTTGCCCCAGCGTTTTTATAACTTCTTTTCGCAAGGCCGATAGTATCAAATCGGGCTGAGTAATGGCTTCCCTTCGCACAATTTCTTTGAGCATACTCATGCCCAGCATACTCATAAGCGCACCGGGCACGCCATGGCCGGTGCAGTCCGCAACAGTTATCACTATGTGGCTTTCGGTTTCAGCATACCAGTAAAAATCGCCGGATACTGCATCTTTGGGTCTGAATAATACAAAAATATCAGACAGAATTTGTCTGATTGGGTTCAGATTTGGCAAAGCAGAAGTTTGTATCAGTTTAGCATAGTTGATGCTATCTTTCACTTCATTGTAAATATCTTCAAGCTGTTTTTTTTGCAGCGCTACGGTATTTCTCTGCAATTCAAGTTCGTCGCGTTGAGCGGTTATCTCTTCGTTTTGGAGATGCAGGTTTTCATTGAGTATTTTTAATTCCCCCGATTGATGCAGGAGTTCATCGTTTTTCTTCATAATCACCTGAGTGGCTTTCACCACTTTCTCTTCTAGGCTTTTTTGTCTCAATCGCATAGTAGTCATGCGCCAGCGGTAAAAACCTATAAGAGACAGCGCAGCAAATGAAATATACAAAGTACGAAACCACCAGGTCAACCACCAGGGTGTCCGAATTGTAAAACTATATTTATACTCCGGACTCCAGTACCCTTCGCTATTCATGGCTTTAAGCTTAAAAGTAAAGTTGCCATGAGGCAAGTTGCCATAAGAAACAAATGTTTTATCGGTAAGTGCGCTCCAACTTTCTTCCATACCTTCAAGCATATACCTGTACCTCACTTTTTGAGGATGATGCTGAGATATACCAATATAATTGAATGTAAGATTGTTGTTTCTGTGCGAAAGGCTCAGGTTTTTGGGCAAGAAATACCAAGGAGTAATGCTATCAAATTCGAAATCGCCCACTCTGATGCCATTTGCAAGCATATAACTGGTATCGCGCTTTTGTGCTAAGTTTACCCATTCTACTTTCTCGCCAAACAACTCTATACTGGTAAGCTGCACATTGGGTGGTATGGTATCGGGTACATATCCCTGCTGATGGTAAGCCGTTAAGCGGTCGTTGGCTGCTATCCATATGGTTCCATTTGTTGCTTCGTACACATTCATCCCGTTGTTTCCCCCAGTAACACACACTCCCAGAAAACCATCGTCGTAGCCATACGTGTCGAAAAATATCTCATCCTCAGAAATATTCGGGTTGACTTTGTTGCCCGTTTCCTTACTCAAATCGACTAATTCTAACATTTTCTGTCTGTTGGAGGCAGAAAGTTTGCTCAATCCGAAACGTGTACCTGCCCATAGGTTACCTCTCTTGTCGAACAACATTGCGAAAATAAAATTATTGGACAGACCTTCATTTTCGGTTATATGTATAAAACCGTTACCGTTGTACCGACATAAACCGCCATTGGTGCCAAACCAAAGATCACCAATACTGTCTTTTAGGATTGAAAACACAAAATCGTTGGGCAAGCCTTCTTTTGTAGTAAAATGGGTCAATGCTTTGCCATCGTATCTCCACACTCCGCAGCCATATGATCCAAACCAATAGTTTCCTGCATCATCTTCAAGTATCGACAATATACGGCAATTGGGCATCCCTTGACTTACCGGGAATCGGTAAAAGGATTTTCCATCAAATTTACACACGCCCTTTTCGGAACCAAACCACAGAATTCCTTTGCTATCTTCATAAATTGAGTAAATAAAATTATCGGGTATACCTTGCTTTTCGGTATATTGAGTAAAGTATTTCCCATCGAATTTAGAAACACCCCCTCCATATGTACCAAACCAAATGTTGCCATTTTTGTCCTCGTGCATAGCCCATACACCATTATTCGCCAAGCCTTCCTTTTTTGTGATGTGAGTGAAATTTTTGCCATTGTACCTGGAAACACCACCTCCATCGGTACCAAACCAGAGGCGGCCTTTGGTATCCTCCAGTATCGACCATATTTTTTTGTTCGATAACCCTTCTTTATCAGTAAAATGTGTAAATGATTCTCCGTTATATTTGGATACTCCCCCACCATAGGTACCAAACCAGATTTTTCCGGTTCTGTCTTTCATAATAGCTCTTACCCTGTTATTGGGCAATCCCTCATTCTCAGTAAAATGAGAAAAATTCACGCCATCGTACATAGAAACTCCTCCGCCGTAGGAACCAAACCACATATTCCCATTGTTGTCTTGAAGAATAGACCATATATGGTTGCCCGAGAGACCTTCTTTCTCGGTAAATATAGTAAGGTATTCACCATCAAACATCATAGCACCTCCACCATCGGTACCAAACCATAAATTCCCATCACGGTCTTCGGCAATGCTTAGTATTTCGTTTACAGACAATCCTTCAGTCTTAGTAAAATTAGTAAACTTAGAGCCATCGAATTTAGAAACACCTCCATTGGTACCAAACCATAAATTGCCATTTCGGTCTTCCAAAATCGACTTTACTTTGTTGTCAGTAAGACCTTCTTTGGTGCTAAACCATGTAAAACTCTTGCCATCGTATTTGCATGCTCCCCCATCGGTGCCAAACCAAATATTGCCATTCTGATCCTGACATATAGCCCTTACATTTATATCGGGCAATCCTTCTTTTGTGGTAAACCATGTAAATGTGATGCCATCGTATTTGGTAACTCCACCACCCTCAGTTCCAAACCAAAGATTTTTATCCTTGTCTTCAAATATCGACCAAATATAATTATTGGGCAGTCCTTCCTTATTTGTATAATTAGTAAATGAAGCGCCATCGTACTTGCTGACACCACCAAACGTACCAAACCAAAGATTGCCGGCATGGTCTTGTATCATGCACAGAATTTGATCGTGTTTCAATCCTTGCAATTTGCTTAAATTACTAAAATTATGAGGATTGTGATCACGTATATTTGGATCCTTGGCTACGACAATCGCAGGCATATCAGAAATATAACTTACTCCAGTAGCTTCAACCAATTTTGGCAGCTGATAAAAACCTTGTCCGGGTATGTTTATATTTGGGGTACCCATTTTTACCCTATTTGCTTTTAAGGCGCTGTACACATTCTTATTGGTTTCTACAACTACAGGCATACCCATAGGAACGCGTTGAGGAAAGGGGACGTTGTTGATCCCTGGCATAAAAACGAGCATGGAATCAGCACTTACAGCCAAACTTGGTGCAGATAACTCAATATTCTTCGGAGAAACAATCGATGATTGTGTCTCTGCTTTGGGTGCACAAAAATACAGAAGGGATGCTAAAATAAACACACTCCCAGTGTATAGGGTACATCTGAAATATTTCCGGATTAGCATTTTGGCGAAATTACTACTACCAAATATAATGCATTCAAAGATTATATAAAATTCATATTCAATCTTTTTGAAATTTATTGTATTCATCAAAACCTTTATATACAAGCAATGCATGGTCTAATCAGCGCTCTTAAGCTAAGGCACCGAATTTGTGGAAAAAGATCAGTTATGTTTTGAAAACAGGCAGGTCTGAAACGTACCTTGGGATTTATCCCTAGTATAGAATGCCGTAGGCATTTTAAAATTGAAAAGGGATAAGGGATAATGCGCGAAGCGGAATATAAACCGCGATGCATCGCTTATCACCACGCTACAATGTCCTTCGGACGATTGCAGGTGATAGTCACATCATACTATTTGCACGACAGGGGGCAAGAGCTCGGTAGATAAAAATGGAAACACCCAATGTCCCGCTCCAGCCGGAGCGGAAGATAAGACCAGCATAAACATTTTCTACCGATATTACGCACATAACGGCGCGTATTTAATGGATAATTGAAAATGGACAATACATACCTTGGAATTTATCCTGAGCAATGAATGCTATAGGCATGGTTCCGGCTGTTGCTGTGGGCTTATTTAATTGAGAATGGATAATTGAGCATGGATAATTCGCGAAGCATGAATCTGCCGTCCTGTATAAATGCCCATGGTTATCCCCACGCTACAATATCATGCGGACGATTGCAGGAGATAAAGCCCCATTAAGCTATAACGCCGCCTCAGTTTCATATATTCAATGAGGCTGCGCCAGATATATAATAACACAGACAGAGCCTGCTTAGATATATCCGTGGCAGGCGAAGTCAAGTCCAATCTGAGCTATTGAATTAGGAATGAGTCAATATCTTTGGCCAATAGATGCCAGAATTTTTTCAATCCCATCTTCCACACTTGTCTGCTTCAGATTAACAATTTCGTAACGCGAAACATGGAACCTTTCCAGCACTTTTTGCACCATCTCAGACCGTACTGTAAGCAAAACATGATGTTGATTGTTTTTCAGTATAGATGCCAGACTTTCAGACCATCCTTTCCCCATTAACTCAAGTTTACCAACCTCATCTATTGCTACAAGTGTTTTAGTAACCAAATTTTTGTGGTTCAAAATTTGGTTACCCATCTGTATGGCTTGCGGGTATATCCCAAACATACCTATTCTCTCAGGAGCATCATCAAAGGTTTTGCGCAAAAATATTTCTGAAGTTTTTGTACGTATATCCACCAAATTGTAACCTATACGCTCACCGTTCTCTATTATTTTCTCAGAATAAATGCCTTCCACTTGCATTTGTTTTAGGCGAAACGTTGCTACTAATTTTTTCACAAAAAATGTTTTGCCAGAATCTATTTCCCCTGATACAATAAATACTTTTGGCAAGAAATTTTGTTCTTGTTTCAGCTGCGAAAAGCGGTAATCGGAATATGCTATGAGCTGCGATACCGATGCTATGGGATTCTTCAGTATGCTTTTCATATCGGGGATATTGGATATGACCATAGGCAAACTTTGGGCTGATAATTCCAAAGCCAAAGGCAGTTGCTTGAAACGGGTGTTGTGAAAAAATTGCCGAATAATGGGATTGTAGAGCTCGGTACCCAATACAGAAAATCCAAGTATGAGAACGGATGCCCTGAAATTCATTTCAACGCCTATGAGTATGGCATCGATAAGAGCTTTACCCTGAAATTGTGTAAAAACGAGTGCTGTAAGCATGGTTATCACACCAAAAAATATCCAGAACTTGGGGCGCATCAGTTGCTTGAGTGCTCTTTTATATTTCATCACCCATACCATCACTATCAGGCTAATAGCTACTCCCCAAATGTACCAGGACGTAAGGCTTAACAGTAACAACGAAACTAGAATACATACCAAATCGAAAATCAACCATAAAATGGAATAATTGAACGGAAGCCTTTGTGCAAAATCCTGGGGTTGCATCTGATTCTGATAATGGGCAGGGGTATATTTAACAGGGTGCGAGGCCAGACTTTTACCGGTTCTTATACCAAGCACAGCAGCCACTATGCCTGCCAGCACATATACAGCCAGAAGCAAAAGTATAGGTACCCAGAGGGTATTGAAATTTAAATTCAGTTGTTTTTGAGTAAACAACATCAGGCTTTTGTATAGCTCTACTATATTGAATCCGTAAAATATAAGGAAGTTGAGTATTTTTTGGGCAAAAGTCCATGAAGAAGCCAAGATAGCACCTATAATAAATCCAATGTAATTTCTGCCAAATGCACGAACTGAGATTTCCAGCAATACACCTTCTGTAAAAATGGCTATCATCGGGCCAAAAATAACTGCGCTAGGCGACATGGTTTTCATCAAAGCACATATCAAGCCTGAACGCCAGAATATGCCTTTATCTATCCATACATAGCTCGACGAAATAAGCAATACGATGCCTATGGCTGTGAGAATGCTCCCTGAGAACGGCACTTTCAGGTTGTGCAAAAAACTACCGAGTACAATTTCTGAAGAGGCCCATACAGTGCCTATGATAGATGCTTTGAGCCATTTTTCATTCAGTATTACCTTGCTATTCATTGACTATGCATATTTTTTCGGCACAATATTTAAAGGTATGATAACCCGAACCACCTTCTGATACAACTTTGAACATCACTTCGGGATTGGTTATTTTTACCGAGCCTATTATATTCACCCCATTTGCAAAAAGTATATCCGGGATAAAACTACTGGAAGGTCCTGATACTATGATTTGAGCATCGGGGCGTATAGCTTTCAGCAAATCATCTAAAGTATTATTCACCAAAGTTAAACCCGTGATGAGTACAATGTGCGAATAAGGCAAAACGGTGCTGTACTGTTCTGCTGGCACAAAAAACTTTCTATCCTTTTCCATAATTGCATTTTCATCGAGTTCCAATACATGCATTTTACTATTGGTTTGTGCAATTTTCTGGATGTATGAATGAAAAGCTCCTACTATGCTAATGGTTTTTCCTGAATTCAAATCCAATAAATCTATGGGATCAGCATTGGGTATAATTTTATAATTTTGTTCATGCAAAAAACGCGACGATATGGCGTTCAATGCAGCCACTTTGAGGGTTTCCACTATTCCGTTCTGTTTGTCAGATTCCAGCAAATCTATCACCTTCAGTCCGGCGATACGGTTTGGGGTATATTCACCAAAGTCGCGGTCTTGTTTGTAGCAACTCATGTGTATATTTGGGAAAGTACTGCTCATGCCATAGCTATTGTCCGAAAGTTTGATACCCGTCATGAATAGACCCAGTCTAACATCTGTTATGGTAAGGTTTTGAATATAATTCGCATATTTGCTTTTTAATAAATCTATGGTTTGTTGCAAAATCATAATGGAGAGTATTATTTTATTATATTCAATATCAGCGATACATAAATATTTCTACCTTCTTGCGGATATCCTTCTGCCAGGGTATAGTTTTTATCCAACAAATTATTGATACCTACTTCTGCCCTGAAAAATTTGGCGAAGGAATACGAAATCTGCGAATTGAATACCAGAAACTCGGGCGATTTGGTCCCAAAACTTGTGCTGTATCTGTATGAGTTGTATCCAGCAGAAAATACAAAATCCATATTTTTTATGGGGGAATAATCTATGTAAGAGAAAATCTTGTGTTCGGGCACATCGGTAAATTTCAATTCGGGCGAACTGATATTCTCTCTCTTGATGAAAGAATAATTTGAACTCCATTTGAGGTTTTGCAGAAATTGGTATGAAAAAGCAAAATCGGCTCCCCAGAATTGCGCTCCTCCTGTATTTTGCTGCTGAGAGATGCCGGGAAGTACATTGTCTATCATTTGTATGGTATTGAATAGACGGGTGTAAAAAAGCGCAGGTTCAAAAGTAATTCTATCAGACAATTTCATAATAGAAGCCAATTCCAGGTTCATCGCCTGTTCCGCTTTTAGTTCAGGATTGGGTATGGCTAAGCCCATTTTGTATGAATAACGGTCCTTCATGGTAGCAAAGCGGGTTTTGTGAGCGGCAGTGAGTGTTATATCAAAATTCTGATTGAATGCATAATCAAGCAGCAATTGGGCATTTAATGCGCTGTTCTTGTTTATGGGGAAATTGGTGATTTCTTCGCTGGAAGAATTGTAGTCTTCGGCCTTTATGCTATTGCGCAGGTTGAAACTCACACCGGGCACAATTTTTATTGAAGGAATAGGGCTATAAACATCTTCTATGCCGTAAGAATATGTATAATCGGTAAATTCTCTGTTGGGCTCACCTTCATTATTTTCTCTGTGTGTGTCGTTTTTGAAATGAGCTGCAATCTTTAGCAAGTGTTTGTTAAACATTTCGGTACTTGCTTCAAAATTTCCGCCATACGAATAGTCGTTGTAATGACTGGTAAAAGCATACGGTCTGGTTTGGTCTATGTATAGATTATTGTCGTAGCTTTTGAGTGTATTGATGAATCTATCCATAAATAGTCGGGTTTTTACATAGCTTTTATTGCCAATATGGGTGTTTGAGATAAAATAAACACTTTATTTGTCCCACTGTGGCCACTGCCAGTACCTGAGTTTTATGGTGGGGTCAGCACCCAAGTAAACAGGATTTCCCTTTTCGCTGTACTGATTTATGTAGTTTACAGAGTACTCATCGGTCTGGTTTGGAGTAAATCCTATTTTAAAACTGGCTTTGTTGTCGTTTCGGTATGAATTATCTCTTTCCCAATCAGTTTCGTTTTTGGTAGTATCAAAATCATGTGAAAGTACCATATATTCTTTATCAAGTTTGGTAAAGTTTCCTTGTATGTAGAATTTCCCAATTTTGCTCCCTAGGCTCACATGCGTGGTATAAGCATTGCCACTGAGTGCCCCTAGTCTGAGCAATAATTCAAACCTATGTGTGGGTTTAGAGCTAACCAAGTTGATGGTACCACCTATATTGTTGGCGCCATAGAGCACAGATGATGCTCCTTTTGAGATTTCTATTTTTGATAAATCTGAATTGGAAAATCTGGCCAAATCCACATATCCATCGTAGGGGACATAAATAGGTATGCCATCTGCAAAAACGGGCACACTTCGTAAATCGAAACCACGCAAATAGATAGTGCCTTCGTTTCTGGCTCCTGCATGATTGAAAGAGACGGATGGCAATATGCCTATTGCTACAGCAACATCAGTATGATTGTGCTTTTGCATATCTCGCAGGTTTACGACTTCTTTGTTAGCACTGTTTGATACTACCACTTCACCAAGTTTGTAAATATTGGTCATATAATAGGCAGTATCTGCCGGAAACTGGGCTTTTAAATTTGTGCTGCTCAATGTAATTAGCAGAATGTAAATACATATTCTTTTCATCTTCCCGATTTGATTTTTTATCGTTATTCACAACAAAGAATAACGAGAACAAATCTGAGAAAAAAAAATGAGGCGACAAATATTTTAATACATAAATTATAAGGTGAGTTTTTGGCTTTGCTCTTTCAAGAACACCTCAAATGCCGATTGCAAACTTTTGTAGGTATTTATTACGTTTTGGGCATAATCTGTAACTTCAGCCGTGCCGCCATCTTTTCCGCCACGTTTCAAAATGACAAGTGGCGTGCCCGATAGCTTATTCATTTTGTCGATATTTTGCCATGCTTGCCTGTACGACATTTTCATGGCAGCAGCTGCTTTCCTGAGCGAGCCAAGCGATTTGATGTGTAATAGCAATTCAATTTTACCCGGACCAGAAAAAGCCAGATTCTCACAATTCAGCCAAACTCTGCCGTCTACTGTAAAATTTGGTTTTTGTATGATAGTATCTAATTCCATGATGGGTGATATTGCTTATAAGGTGGAAGTAGAGAAGTTTGTTGCAGTCGATTCGCTTTTTTGCAAAAAAAGGGAACTATGCCTGATAAGAACTTTGGAGTCTGCATTTTGAAAAAGACTGCCTGAGAAATATATACTCGAGAAATTCAGGACAATGGTGTCAATATTTATTAAATAAAACAAAGTCCTGAATTGGGGGAAAAGTTTAGTCCTCAGGCAGCTATCATTTTGTAATATTATTTGGCTCTCGCCATTGCATCCTCAATAATGAGGCTATAAAGCTCGCTCTGCGGAAGGCCAATGTGTTGCGCTTGCTTAGGGATAATGCTCTCGCGGGTCATACCCGGAACGGTATTTATTTCCAGAAAATACAAATCGTCTTCGGACAAAATAAAATCTACCCGCACTACACCGCGGCATTGCAACAGATCGTATATATGTGATGCTGTGCGCTGAGCCTTGAGAGTATCTGCTTCCGAAATGCGGGCAGGTGTTATTTCATCGGCCAGGTGGCTCTTGTACTTTGCCTCATAATCAAAAAACTCATTTTTGCTCACAATCTCGGTCACCGGAAAAACTATGCTGCGCTCAGGCGATTTGAAAACACCCACCGTTATTTCCGGTCCGCTTATGCCCTTTTCCACTACTACAAGCTGGCTTTCCTTCCGGGCATTTTGTATGGCAGGAAGCAGCTGGTCCACCGTTTTTACTTTGCTTACTCCAAAACTGGAGCCTGCATCGTTTGGTTTTACAAAAACTGGCAAACCAAGGGTTTCGATGATGGCTTGCGCATCTATTTGAGTTTCCGGAGTGATGAGTACCGAAGGAGCAGCTTTCACGCCCAATTCTTTCA
>JAIFMY010000109.1 GCA_020048155.1 Bacteroidota bacterium | reverse complement strand
GCAGAATCACCATTCTCACCGGTTTTTATTTTTCCTTTTTTGTGTGTAAAAACATCCCACACAGATTGCCCTTTGCCATCTGTATTCCATGCACCTTCAGTTTGGTATGATGCAGCCGCTGCACCCCAAACAAAATCTGACCCGAAAAGATTACTCGTAAACATATTTTTTACATTAATTCAGAGTAACGAATATAGAAACATATTTCTGCAAACGAAAGCATGATTTAAATAAATTCATGTATAGGTTAAAAAGTTCTAAGTGGTTCATCAGTAGCCATTAGTAATCTTAACAAAACTTTAATAATTAGAGCGCATTTTTAAAACAATTGAATATACAAACCGAATCTCTATTTAGTATCTTTGTGCCGATATTTCACAGAATAATTTTGGTAAACGTTCAATAATGGGATTCAGCAATATGTCACGAAAATCTAAAAGCAGATTCGTCATCATTTTTAGTGTAATAGCTGTGATAGGCGTCATTTTTGTTACGCAGATTGTATTGTCTAATCATAATGAATCGGGAAGTGAGCATATACTTCCTACCATAGACAGTGCGTTGGTAGATAAAATAACCATCACCCACCGCAACGATGTAACAAATGCCATACATCTGACCAAAGAAAATGGTGACTGGAAAGTAAGCCGCGATATGTTTGAAGCCGATGCCGACTCACAACAAGTGGGCAAGCTGATAGAGCTTTTCAATCATATGAAAATTGAAAATACATTTACCATACATCCGAACAGATTTATTGAGTACGAATTGTTTGAAGGGCAATATATTGAGATAGCACTTTCGTCGGGCGATACTACGCACTTGAATATACTTATTGGCCGTATCAATTTTCAAAACAAATCGGGCAATTTTACAATTAATCCGGATGTAAATACTTTTATCAGGCTAAAAGAAGGGCAAAACATATATGAGGTAAAAGGATTTCTGGCTATGCAGGTTCCAAAAAATCCGAATGCGTATCGCAATAAAGCCATTACCCGCCTGAATAGAGACAATATTGAGAAATTGGTATTCAGCTATCCCGATAGTTCTTTCACCCTGCGTAAAACAGACGGAGTATGGTATCTGAACGATAAAACTGCAGATGAAATAGCTGTAGAAAATTATTTGAACGACATAGCACAAACCAATGGCTACGATTTTCTGGCCGGCGAAAAATTCAGCAATCTGAAGCATTCATCCTTGCAACTCACTATAGAAGGTAAAGATATGGAAAAAGTTGTGATTCGTGCATTTGCTGCCGATACTGCGCACCGTCATATCATCACCAGTACCCAAAATCCTGAAAACGCTTTCAGTGGACAAAAAGGAGAATTGACCGAACGTATTTTTGTGTCAGCAAACTCCTTTGTGCCCAAGTACAACTAAGGGTTGGCTTTTTTCCAGGTAGTATATTTTTCCAATTCTATTTTTACGAGTGCCATACATGCGCTTAGTATGGCTGCATCGTCCATAAAACCAATCACCGGAATCCAGTCCGGAATGATGTCTACCGGATTGAGCACATATATAAGTGCTGCAGTAATGCTGGCTATCAGATACCAAGGTATGGTTTTGTAACTTCCGTTCATATAGTCTTTTAGTAGCGAATAAAGCAATTTTACATCGTCTAGATACTTTGCCAGTTTGCTGTTTTTTCGAATCAGCGTTTCCACACTGTTTTGTTTTTCCACAATATCTGCTACATCTTTTTCCTGCACCTTTTCGGCAGCTTCTTGCAGTTCTTTTTCGGGAGATACTTGTTTGTCCATTTCTTTTAAAGGTTTAGTCCTAAAAGTATATAATTTGCATGAAATAATTGTAAGATTTACATTCAAATCTGATTATTCTGTTCCAATAATCTACGAATGTATTATTTTTGAAAATATAATTAAGTATACCCCTAAATGCCATTCTTATGTCTGAATCTGAAGTAAAACAACATATAATCCAGCTGCGTGCCACCCTCGAAAAGCACAACCATGCCTATTACAATCTGAATAACCCTACAATCAGCGATTTTGAGTTTGATAAGCTCCTGAAAGAGCTTCAGATGCTGGAGGATCAATTTCCACAGTTTGCAGATCCAAATTCGCCTACCCAGCGTGTAGGCTCAGACCGAAATGAGGAGTTTGTGCAGGTAGCCCACAAGTACCCCATGCTTTCGCTTGCCAATACCTACAACGAGGGAGAACTCCTGGATTTCAATGGCAGGGTGGAGAAACTGCTTGGCCGAAGCGTGGAATATGTATGTGAACTCAAATTTGATGGAACCGCAATTGGCATTACCTATATAAATGGTAAGTTGGAACGTGCGGTAACACGAGGCGACGGGCAAAAAGGCGACGATGTGACTGCCAATGTGCGCACCATCAAAACCATACCTCTTATGCTGAAAGGAAACGATTTTCCAGAAGAATTTGAGATACGGGGGGAAATCATATTGCCACATTCCTCATTTGAGCGCATAAATGCTGAGCGCGCAGAACGTGGTGAAACACCTTTTGCCAATCCAAGAAATGCAGCTTCGGGTACACTCAAGATGCAGAACTCAGCCCAGGTGGCCAAGCGTGGTCTCGATTGCTTTTTCTATTATATGCCAGGTGCCAACAAACTTCAGGATGGGCATTTTGAGAGCATGACGCATGCCCGTAATTGGGGCTTCAAAGTTTCGGATGAGATGAAGAAGGTAGGCAGCATACAAGATGTGATACAATTTATAAAATATTGGGATACTGAAAGATATAAATTGCCTTTTGATACCGATGGAATAGTGGTAAAAGTAAATTCTGCCGACTATCAGGGGGAGCTTGGATTTACGGCTAAGACTCCACGTTGGGCAGTAGCATATAAATTCAAGGCAGAGCAGGTAGTTACCCGACTGTTAAGTGTTACGTTTCAGGTAGGGCGTACCGGTGCAGTGACTCCCGTAGCCAACCTGGAACCTGTGCAACTGGCCGGAACCGTAGTTAAAAGAGCGTCCTTGCACAATGCAGACATCATAGCCGAACTGGGCCTGCACCTGGGCGATATGGTGATGGTAGAAAAAGGGGGAGAAATAATTCCTAAAATAGTAGGAGTAGACCACCAGCAACGAGGTCTGGGGCTTGAGCCAGTGGTGTTTTTGCATCATTGCCCGGAGTGCGGTACCGCTTTGGTGCGCAGCGAGGGTGAGGCAGCCCACTATTGCCCGAATGAGAATAGCTGTCCACCGCAGATAAAAGGCAAAATAGAGCATTTCATCAGCCGCCAGGCAATGGATATAAATGCTGCCGAAGCCACGGTAGAACAACTTTACAACAGTGGACTGGTGAAAAATGTAGCCGACCTGTACGATCTGAAATTTGAACAAGTAGTGGCTCTGGAGCGATTCGCCGAGAAATCTGCCCGTAATCTGATTGATAGCATTGAGGCATCGAAACAGCAGCCGTTTCATAAAGCTTTGTTTGGGTTGGGAATAAGGTTTGTGGGAGCTACTGTGGCCAAAAAATTGTCAGAGGCATTTACCGATATTCAATCTCTCAGCACTGCCAAGGCAGAGCAACTCACGCAGGTAGATGAGATTGGAGAACGCATAGCGCAAAGCGTGGTGCAGTATTTTGCCGATGAAAGGAATCAGTTGCTCATTCAGCGACTTTTGCAAGCAGGTCTCAATTTTAAAAGTGATTCTGTAAAAAAAGAAGCTTTAAGCAATGCTTTTCTCGGAAAAATATTGGTGATCAGTGGTACATTCGTAAAACATAGCCGCGAAGAACTGAAGGAAATGATAGAAGCACATGGCGGGAAAATAGGCTCTTCAGTGAGTAAAAATACCAGCTATATGGTTGCCGGGGAAAATATGGGCCCCAGCAAACTCGAAAAGGTGATACAACTCGGCATTCCCATTCTTTCCGAAGATCAGTTTCTGGAAATGATTAATAAGGACTGAATATCTAAGACGAACTCCCCGGAAGTGTATCCCTAACTTCCAGATGGTTAAATTGAACATCCCGAAAGGTTTGAATTTTTGGGATGTTTGATGTACATATAGTTGTATTGAATTAGTCCACAATGTTAGTATTGCCTAACCTAGTTTTTCTATCTCATCTTTAGATAATCCGGTTATTCGCATGATTCTTTCAATAGGCTCACTTTCTGCAAGAAGATTTTTAGCAATTTCTCTCTTTGCTTTCAATCTCCCTTCCAATCTTCCTTCCAATTCCGCTTTTAGTCTTCCAATTCGCTCCCCTTCTAATCTTCCAATTCGCTCCCCTTCTTCTCGAGCGAAATCAATTGAGTTTTTCATGTCTCTTTGGGCTTTCAAACTCAATTCTTGAATCCAAAATTTATAAAATAAATCGTTCGTAGAGTCCATTTTACTTAAGCTTTTCTATCTCGTCATTAGATAATCCGGTTACTCGCATTATTCTTTCAATAGATTCACCCTCAGACAGAAGTAACCGAGCAATTTGCACTTTTGCTTTCTTTTCCCCTTCCTCACGGGCGGTTTCTAAGGAGTTTTTCAGGTCTCTGTATATCTTCAAACTGTCTTCGTAGGCTTGTACCTCTTCAGAATTGAATTTTGCAATTTCGGCTAACTCAAATACCCGTTCAAAAATTCGTTCTCTCAGTTTTTCCGGTACGCGATCCAATTTGTTCAGGTTTTTTATCAGGTAAAGCCATTTGTCGAAACGTGTTTCAAGTTCGTCCAATGATTTGTTGAACTTGGGCATTTCGAGATAAATGAAGTTAAGTTTGTCGTAGAAAACTTTATTAGTTTCTATATCAGAAAGTTTAATGTCGTATCTGTATTTTTCTTTTTCATGTTTGTCTTCATCAAAAACAAAATCTAACAGCGCAACTGTGTATACTGCCTGCAATTCAAAATCCCAGTCGCTGCGATTCTTGGCTTGGTCCCTTATTGGGAAAGTTGAATAATAGACAGTACGATCTTTGAAAAACTTCTGCTTGGTTTTTTGCATTTCCACAATGAACTTTTCGCCTCGTTCATTTTCGCAATACAGGTCGAAAATGGCCTTACGAGAATCCTCGGTAGTGCCCAGTTGATCAGAACGTTTGTATATAATTTCTTTTATTACACCTTGTTCTTTTTTGAGCAATTCGTTCAGAAAATCGAGCAAAAGTTCTTTGCTGAACTCTTCACCGAAAAGCCTTTTAAAACCGTAGTCTGTAAACGGATTTATGTATCGTTCTCTGAATTCAGTCATATGCACCTAATTTTTGCAAAGTTACTAAAAAAAGATTTTTCAAATCAATAGGTAAATGGTTCAGATGTGTAGTGTTTAATTTTTTTCTTTCAGTTTGTATTTATATCCCGAAAACCATAAGTAAGTTTTCCCATCTTCTTGTATGATGTGAAAAGAATCGTTCATGCTACGTCCCCGGCCAATGGCTACTGCCCGTGTTGCGTCTTTGCAATCCAATATTCTCGACATTTTGCTTCCAAACATGCTGAAATTCGCTATAAGCATATCATTCTGCATTCCAATATTCAGGTTTTCAGGTACAAATACATTCTTGCCTTTGTTTAGCAGTTCGTATTTACCCACAGCATTTTTCCATTCCTGCAAAATGGGCGATGCGGTATATTTCATCCCCAGAATATTACTTCCCTGGTATATAAGTGTATCTCTTCCAACTATTTTTATAGAAAAAGTATCTGGCATTTTGGGAAGTGGAATACCCAACAGCGAAATACGGGCACTCAATGAACCTGCTTTGTTTTCAAATAATCTCAGTTTCATGCCTTGAATGCTGGTTTTGAGAGTATTGTCTGAGTATGAGAATTCCATAAGTCCCAGTGGTGTGGCATAAAAACCGGCAAAATTCTCGAGCGGGATGCTTGGTTTATCGCACGGTGCCATCCATTTTTCTTCATCCTTTTTCATTTTGGTATTGTACAAGGTTTCTATGGCTTTAGTGAGGAGTAAATCGTCGTATTTGCTTCTCAGTGCAGCCCCTTTGTCCGAATTCGTGAGCACCACCGCAGCCATATTGTATTTTGGCACAAAAAGTACCGATGCGTGAAATACCTCAGTATCGCCACCATGTCCATAGGTGAGACCTGCATTTTTAAATACCGCTTCGGTATTCATATGGAAGCAAAGTCCAAGTTCTTTTCCATTGTCGTAAGGATTTCCGGCATTCTGCAGGTGAATCATTTCTCTGAAAGTTTCAGTTTTTATGATACTTTGGCCATTGTAAGAGCCTTCATTCAGAATCATGAGCATAAAATGGGTCATGTCTTCAGCACTGCTCACCATCATGCCGGCGCCTATGTCGCGTATAAAACCCTCGTTGTATTCTTTTTTTCCTTTGTAGCCTTTGGCTATGAGGTTTTTTATGTTCGCAGGTTCCTCGAAAGAGGAATTTATCATGCCCATTGGGCCAAAAATATTTTGCTGCATATAATCTTCAAAACTGAGGCCTGAAGCAGCTTCTACCAACAAACCCAGCAATCCGTATCCCACATTGGAGTATGCATATAACTGGTTGGGCTCAAAAGCCATGTAGGTTTTATTCAATTCCGGCAAAAGGCTTTGCGGCAATGTAGTATCTGCGCTGAACATATTGCAGTATAAATCGCTGGGCAAGCCGCTGTGGTGGGTGAGTAACATGCGTGGTGTGATTTTGTTTGCTGCATCCGTTTCAGAGCGAATGCCAAAGCCCGGAAGCTGAGATGCCAACGAAGCGTCAATATTCAACTTCCCTGCTTCATGCAACTGCATGATAGCCAAAGCGGTGAACAGCTTGGAAACCGAACCTACGCGGTACACCGTACGGGCATCTGCTTTGCGCTGCTCTGCGAAAGAGGCAAAGCCGGCTCCACCCGACATCAGTACCGAATCTGCATGCACAATGGCATAACTCAAGCCCATGGCTTTGCCTTTTTTTACCTGAATATTTAATTCGCTCTGAATGGCACGAGCCAGAGAATCAATATTCTGTGCAGATGCACATATGGAGAAGAGGAGTATAAAAACGGGGATTTGAAGTAATTTTTTTTTCATCTTAAATAATTCATTTGGTTGACGGCACTAAAACGCATAAAGCCTGAATGAAGTTACACAGAAAATGCGGAAAAACCCATTTGGGGTGAGTGAATGTTGTAAATAATTGTACTACAAATAGAAATGATGTTTTAGAGAATACCTTTTCGAAATCGTTTGAATACTGCGAAATTCAATTATATTTGCATACATTCCGTTGTGTGCAAACGGCTAAGTTATGCTTGTGAAATACAATTTATTAACCAATCGTTCTGCAAAAAGGATAATGATGGTTAACTAAAAAATAAACATACCGTACCGATGAAAAAAATAGGACTATTTTATGCACCCGCGAAGGGAAGTACAGAAAAAGTGGCAAAAAGAGTAGCTGCAGAATTTGGGAAAGAAAATGTTGAACTCGTTCTGGTAAACGACCAATCTTCACCCGAGCAACTTGCGGCTTATGATCACCTCATTTTTGGTATTTCTACCGTTGGCCGCGACAGTTGGGATAGCAATTATGGCAAAATAGGTTGGGATCATTTCCTCCCGAAACTTGCAACATATTCATTTGCAGGCAAAACCGTTGCCATTTTTGGATTGGGAAATCATATCATGTACGAAGATAACTTCTTGGATGCTTTGGGAATGCTCGGTCCTATAGTTATTAAAAATGGTGGGAAGTTAGTAGGTGCTATTAAAACAAACCATTACGAAGAATATGAAAATATTGAAAGCAATGGGGTAATAAATGGTGAGTTTCCTGGATTGCCAATAGACGAAGATAATTTGCCTGATAAAACCGACGAACGTGTCCAAGAATGGGTAAAATCAATAAAACACGCTTTCGGTTTTTAATCATATAGAAAATGTTTCAAAACAAACCCACAGCTCTGTGCCACACAAAATGTGGTGGGCTGATGGGTTGTTTTGTTTTAAGTAAAATATTGGTATTTATATTGTTATGACAAAATTCATGCTTTTGCATGCTATATTTGCTTAATCTTGTAAAAAATGTACTCAATGTTTTTTTTGAAGAATAAATAGAATAATTACATACATAACAACATAATCTGTATGGAAAAACTTAAAAATACGCCATTGGATGCCGATACAGTAGCGCACCTGATACAGCAAAGCAATTTAGCAGACCTTTGTCAGGCTTCTATTCGCGAACTTGTAAAATTGGTGAACCAAATAGAAAAAGCCACCGGACAGAAATTTATCCGCATGGAAATGGGCGTTCCGGGACTGGAGCCTTTGGAAGTGGGCATAGAAGCAGAGATAAAAGCCCTGCGCTCTGGCGTGGCATCTAAATACCCCATGATAGAAGGGGTAGATGTGCTGAAAACCGAACTGCAGCGATTCGTAAAACTATTTTTGAATATAGAAGTGGGCGAAATAGGCTGCCTACCTACCGTAGGCTCTATGCAAGGCGCATTTGCAGCGTTTCTGGTAGCCAACCGTTCAGACCACCACAAAGAAGGTACACTTTTTCTGGATCCCGGTTTTCCGGTTCAGAAACAGCAGTGCAAGGTGCTGGGACACGGATATCAGGCATTCGACCTGTATGAATACAGAGGCGCCGAAAAATTAAAAGCCAAACTGGAATCGATCCTGGATGAAGGAAAAACTTCTTCCATCCTTTACTCAAACCCCAACAATCCCTCATGGATATGCCTTACAGAAGATGAGCTGAAGGTAATAGGCGAAGTGGCTACCAAGTACGATGCCATTGTAATTGAAGACTTGGCCTATTTCGGCATGGACTTCCGCAAAGACTATTCAGTGCCTGGCGAACCACCTTATCAGCCTTCAGTAGCACATTACACCGACAATTATATACTGCTCATTTCCAGTTCCAAAGTATTTAGTTATGCCGGACAGCGCATAGGCGGTATGGTTATTTCAGATTATCTTTTCAATCGCCGTTACCCCGACCTCAAGCGTTATTACAAAACCGATGGTTTCGGGTATTCTATGATTTACGGCGCGCTATACGCACTTTCTTCCGGTGTGGCACACTCGGTACAATATGGCCTGGCTGCTATGCTCAAAGCCGTGAACGATGGTACTGCGCCCCTTGTAGCCCCAGTGAAGGAGTATGGAGAGCGTGCAAAAATAATGAAGACTTTGTTCATCAAATACGGATTCCGCATAGTATACGATATGGATGAGGATCAGCCCGTTGCCGATGGCTTCTACTTTACTGTAAGTTACCCCGGTATGCACAGCAAGGAGTTGCTCGAAAGGCTGATGTACTATGGCATAAGCGCCATTTCATTGGTAATAACCGGTAGTAAGCGAGTAGATGGCCTGCGTGCATGTGTTTCGCAATTCAGCCGCGATATGGCACCCATGCTCGAAGAACGCCTGAAAGCATTCCAGAAGGACCATCCGCTGAATGCTATTGTACTATAAGTTTTTCGTAAATAATGTATAATTCAAACCTTCAGGTTTTTTGAAATGAAACTTGAAGGTTTTTCTTTTTTTTAAAAATGTGATTGCGAAAATATGCTGTATCTGAATGTATTATTGCACGATTTGACGAGCGGGATATTCAGATAACATGTACCGATTTTACAGAGACTGAATTAAGGCTATAGAATTGCCTGAAAATTTGCTTCAGAAACCTGAAAAGAAAGCATTAACACATTTTTAAAACTCGCTATTATCGGTTTAGCAATCCTTTTCCGCATGCTAATATATAACGAAAAATAAGAATTTTGGCGTATGCTATGAAATATGCATTCCCTGGTACCAAAATTTTGAAAAATGTAGGATTTTAGGTTATATTTGATGTTGAAAATATTTTAACATTTGTATAACAACCTTTTTAATAGCAACGCTTATGGATTTGAATAAACGAATTCTGGCAGCAGCAACCCTGGCTTTGAGCCCGATGCTGACCTTTGCCAGTGAAGCCGATCTCAAAATTCCCGATTTGGGTTCGGGTGCAACCCTGCTTATGTGGGGTTTTTTAATTACAGTACTCGGCTTATTGTTTGGGTACATACAATACCTTAAAGTAAAAAAACTGCCTGCGCACTCGAGCATGCTCGATGTTTCGCAGGTAATATACGAAACAGCCAAAGCCTATTTGGTGCAGCAAGGCAAAT
>JAIFMY010000079.1 GCA_020048155.1 Bacteroidota bacterium | reverse complement strand
TTTACACGCAAACATATGAAAATGTATCGCTGAACGGCGGTTTTGTAAGGAATTTTATGAAAACTTAACCCAAATTAAGCTCTTTGTCTATACTATTTATTGGCCTTTGGACTATAATCAGATATTTCAGTCTTAAAAAATGAAATTTGGCTTTTAAGGTTTTGGGCACGTTGAGTAAGTTCTTCCGCATTGGCTGCAAGTTCTTCAGACGCCGAAGCATTGTGTTGTGCCAGATTATTTAGCTGCTCTATGGCACTATTTATCTGGCTTGTGCTATTAGTTTGTTCTATACTCTCTGCAGCTATCTGCTGTATAAGCAGGTTTGTGTTTTGTATCATGGCTGCTACCTGTTCAAAAGCTTTTCCGGAATTTTCGGCAGCTCGTAAACTAGTTTTGCTTATTTCGTTTATTTCTTTTGCGGCTTTTTGTGTGAGGTCAGCTAGTTTGCGCACTTCAGCAGCTACTATGGCAAAGCCTCGGCCTTGCTCGCCTGCACGCGAAGCTTCAATGGCAGCATTTATGGCCAACATATCTGTTTTACTGGCTATGTCATTTATTATTTGAACCTTGTTAGCTATTTGTCGCAATGCTGCTATGTTTGAGGTAATTGCATGCTTTTCTTCCAGAATTCCGCTTACTGCTTGGTTTGCCAAAAGTTCGGTTTGTCCTGCATTATTTTGGTTTTCTTGTATGCTGGTTAACATCTCAGTCATGGAAGCAGATACTTGCTCTACAGATGCTGCTTGCTCATTGGCGGCATTGGCCATCTGCTGCGATGTACTGCTTATTTCGGAACTAGAGGCCAGAATGCTTTCCGCACTTTGCTTGGTTTCTGCGATGATGGGTTTCAGTCGCAATACTATGGCTTGTAAAGAGTGGCTTAGTCTGCCGATTTCATCTTGTGTTTTTAAGTTCAGTTGTACTGTCAGATTCCTGCCTGCAATTTCTTCTGCGTATTGCAATCCTTTTTTAATAGGAACTGTGATGGATTTGAAAATGTAAAACGATACTCCTAAAATAGTAATGACAATGATACCGGATAGTAATATTATCTGTAAATAGAAATAGTAAAGGGCTGCTTTCGCATCCGATTCTAATGCTTGATTTTGCTTGTTTGCTAAGATTACCAATTCATCAATCGCTAATCTGTGTTGCTGGTACAGAGGTTTTAAGTCGCGCTCTATGATTCTGCGTGCTTTTTCATATTCGTTGGCCATAAGGAGTGGAATGACTACCGAATCTATTTTGTTGAAATATGCATGTGCCGGAAGGTACGAAGTTTCGACCATAAGGGTTTTGATAGTACTTTCAGAAAGCGTAGTCTGCCAGAAATTGTGTCTGACATAGTATTCCATTTTTAATTTTTCGAAATATTGAATGCGTTGCCTGAGTTCGCTCTGGTTGTGAGAATTGAGCATTTCATAGGTTTGGAGATAAGTTTCGATGATGTAGGCTGGCGGAGGCAATATGTCGGCAACTATATCTTTTCCTTCAATTATCTTGAAGTACATTTCACCATTTACTTTTATTCTGCCTACATTGAAATGTGTGATGGAACCAAATAGTATGAATCCGATAATTGAAGCTGAAATGAGAATAAGCAGCTTGGTTCTTATCAATATTTTTTTCATTCAAAAAAATTATATGCAGGTAATGTATGAATCGAAATTTTATAAGAATAAAAATAGGATTTTAAAATGGGATTATAAAGTATACTTGAAATAAATTTGAAAACTATCCGCAGTGGACTATATGTATTTTTTATGTATTTGCATAAAAAAAAAGCCTCTACTTGGTAGAGACTTTTTTTAAAGCTTGTATTGGTTTGTATTATTTCACTGCATTTTTGAATGCTGAAAGGCCGGCAAATTTAGCTGCGCTACCAAGTTGGTTCTCGATACGAATGAGCTGATTGAATTTTGCAATACGCTCTGAACGGCTGGCAGAACCGGTTTTGATGTGGCCTGCCATGGTTGCTACTGCAAGGTCGGCAATGGTAGTATCTTCAGACTCGCCCGAACGGTGAGAAATGAAATAGTTGTAGTGGTTTTTGAGTGCTAATTCGATAGTTTCTAAAGTTTCGGTTACCGAACCTATTTGGTTGAGTTTGATAAGCACTGAATTAGCTGCTTTTTTTGCAATAGCTTCCTGCAAAATAGCTTTGTTGGTACAAAGTAAATCGTCGCCTACTATTTCTATTTTATTACCAAGTTTTTCGGTAAGTTTTTGCCATCCGGTCCAGTCGTTTTCAGCCAAACCGTCTTCTATAGATACAATAGGATATTTGCTCACCCAATTTGACCAGAGGTCAATCATTTCATCCGAAGTTTTGATTGATTTGTCTGATTTATGGAACGAATATTTACCGTCTCTCCACATTTCGCTGGTAGCAGGGTCGAGGCAAATGCTAATGTCTTCGCCTGGTTTGTAACCGGCTCTCTCAATAGCAGCGAGTATTACTTCAATGGCTTCTTCGTTAGATTTCAGCTCGGGAGCATATCCACCCTCGTCGCCTACGCCTGTGCTATAACCACGCTCCTTGAGCAATTTGCCTAGTGCATGAAAAGTCTCAGAACCCATGCGAATGGCATCTTTGAAAGTTTCAGCATTGTGAGGGGCTATCATGAATTCTTGAAAATCAACATTGTTTCCGGCATGAGCACCACCGTTTATCACATTCATAGCAGGTACTGGCAGTATGTGTGCGTTGGCACCACCGAGGTATCTGTACAATGGCAGGTTGAGTGCACGTGAGGCTGCATGAGCTACAGCCATAGAAACGCCAAGAATGGCATTTGCACCCAATTTTCCTTTGTTGAAAGTTCCATCGAGGTCTATCATAGCATAGTCTATAAGGCGCTGATCTATTACATTCATGCCTACTATAGCTTTAGCTATCTTTGTGTTAACATTTTCAACAGCTTTCAGTACACCTTTGCCGCTAAAGCGTTTTTTGTCGCCATCGCGAAGTTCTACAGCTTCTTTTTCGCCGGTAGATGCACCACTTGGAACTATGGCACGTGCGCATATTCCGTTTTCGAGTGTTACTGATACTTCAACTGTTGGATTTCCTCTTGAATCGAGTACTTCAAGTGCTTTGATACTTTTAATAATCATAGTAAACTATATTTTATGTTAGTAGTTTCAATTTTATGTGCGAATTTACATCATTTTTTTCCTGTAAAAAACAATTTATCAAATTATTAACGCACTTTCAATGCAATCGTTTTCAAGTATGAGAATTGTCATTAAATACGCATGAGTGCCTCAATGGCGAGGGTGTACGAGTGCATACCAAAGCCTGAAATGACTCCTACACAAGAAGTGGCAAGGTAGGAATGGTGCCGGTAATTTTCGCGGGCAAACACATTGCTTATGTGTACTTCTATGACTTTGGTCTGTATGGCACGCACGGCGTCGGCTATGGCAAGCGAGGTATGTGTGTAAGCGCCTGCATTGAGCACTATCCCATCGGCACTAAAACCATGACTATGTAAATAATCTATGAGTTCGCCTTCGTGATTGGTCTGAAAATAAAACAGTTGAATCTGAGGGTATTGGTGTTTGAGGCTTTCAAAAAAAACTTCAAAATTTTGATTCCCATATATTTCTGGTTCACGTTTGCCCAGCAGATTCAAATTGGGGCCGTTTATGATATGTATTTCCATATGCGCGAAGTCTTTTTTTCAAATATATATGCTTTGAGTTTTAAATTGTAAGAAATGAAAAAAAATGTGTTTAATTTTTACTTCAGTGTAAGATAGAATTATCATGTGCGAAAAAAGTTATTAACAATGGCTTTTTGCACGCTGCTATTGTATAATTTTGTGGATTATTCATTTACAAATTGTTCGATTATGCTTACATGGAAAGATGCCTTGATAGGAT
This sequence comes from Bacteroidota bacterium, assembly GCA_020048155.1. GTDB lineage: Bacteria > Bacteroidota > Bacteroidia > Bacteroidales > DYOH01 > JAIFMY01. Next base: position 6,244 of record JAIFMY010000079.1, on the reverse strand, counting down.
TTACGGATTTTCTTCAAGTACAAAAAAATTTATCGAAAAATTCTATTGATGCATATATTTCTGATGTAAGCAAACTTGAGTTGTTTGCTATAAAACTGAAAGTGAATAGTCCGGTACTTGTTTCAAAATCAATCCTTATTGAATTTATTGCAACACTACAGAATCTCTCTGCACGCACCCAAGCCCGTGTGCAAAGCGGAATAAAAGCGTTTTACCAGTATCTGCTTTTAGAAGATATCATTGAAGTAGATCCATCTGAAACCTTGGATACACCTCGCACGAGCAACAAATTACCGGAAGTGCTTACCGTGGATGAAATTGACAGTATAATAGATGCCATAGATGTTAGCAAATTAGAAGGCCATCGCAACAGGGCTATGATAGAAGTACTTTATAGCTGCGGTATCAGGGTTTCGGAGCTTACAGATCTGAAGCTTACCGATTTGTTTTTGAGCGAAGGATATATCAGGGTATTGGGAAAAGGAAACAAACAGCGTTTGGTGCCCATAAGTGGAAAAGCCATGCGTGAACTCAATTTTTATTTGAATGGATACCGAAGCAGCCTCGAAATTGATTTGGCATACCGAAATACGTTATTCCTGAACAGATTCGGGAAGTCTATATCGCGGGTAGCTGTTTTTACTATGATAAAAGATGCTGCCAAACTTGCCGGAATAAACAAAAATATAAGTCCCCATACTTTTCGTCATACTTTTGCATCGCATTTGGTCGATGGCGGGGCAGACCTGAGGGCTGTGCAGGAAATGCTGGGACATATTTCAATACTTACAACCGAAATATATTCGCATCTCAATAACACTTATCTGCAGGATACGGTTCACTCTTTTCATCCCAGAAACAAAGTGGTAAGCAAGTAGCAGATCAGACCAATTGGCGCGTGAGGTAATAACCTGCCGCCACAGCTAGAATTCCCAGAAACAGACTTCCTGCAATATACAGCATGGCGCTTTGTATCTGGTTATTTTTGAGCAGCGATAGTACTTCGTAACTGAACGATGAGAATGTGGTAAAACCGCCACAAAAGCCTACTCCCAAGAGCAATCGCCATTCGTGCGCAAACCAATGGTGTTTTTCGGCAAATGCGTATATGATGCCTATAAGCATACTGCCCGATATATTTACCAACAGCGTACCATATGGAAAGACAAGCCCCATACCTATCTGAAAAAAGCGAGATATGGCAAAGCGGGCTATGCTACCTACCAAGCCACCTACTCCTACCAATGCATACATTTTTAGCATATATTGAGCATTAAAATGGGTCTACATCAAATTGAATGAATGCTTTGCCACGATTGTTGCGCCTGAGGTAGTTGGCCTGTTCCAGAATGAAATTCTTGATGTTGGCCAAACCCGCGGTTCTAGGAATTTTTAGCAAAATATGCCTGATATACAAATTGTTCAGGCGAGCTATGGTTGGCGCCTCGGGACCGAGCAAGGTGTATTGTGTATTGGGTTCTAGCAGGGTTTTCAGTTGCAGGGCTGCTTCGTGCGCATCTGCTTCGTTGCGCGATTTTATGGCTATGCGTATCAGTTTGCTGAATGGTGGATAATCGTAGCTTTTGCGCTCGCCCATTTGCCAAGCAATCAGTTTATCAGTGTTGTAAGTTTGCACTAGCTCCATTACCGGATGCTCAGGCACCGATGTTTGTATGATTACATTCCCTCTTTTGTACAACCTGCCGGCACGTCCGCTTACTTGCGTGATGAGCTGAAAACTGCGCTCAAATGCCCGGAAATCTGGATAATTGAGCATGGCATCTGCATCGAGTATTCCTACCAGGCTTACCTTGTTGAAATTTAATCCTTTGGATATCATTTGAGTACCCACCAGTATGTCTATTTCGTTTTTCTCAAATTTGTCTATTATTTCTTCGTGGGCGTGCTTACGGCGGGTAGCATCCAAATCGAGACGTGCTATGCGCGCATTGGGGACAAAAATAGCCAGTTCGTCTTCTATTTTTTGAGTACCAAATCCCTTGAATCTCATTTCGGGAGCATTGCAGGCTTTGCAATTGCCATCGGCAGGCATGCTGTAACCGCAATAGTGGCACACGTGGTGGTTTCCACTTTTGTGATAAGTAAGGCTAACATCGCAGTTCTCACACTTGGGCACCCAGCCACAAGCGTTGCACTCAGAGTAGGGTGCAAACCCTCTTCTATTCTGGAAAAGAATAACTTGTTCTTTGCGCAAAAGGCATTCGTTGATGGCTTCGAGTAGGATATCGGAAAAATGAGAATGCATGCGTTTCTGCTTAGTAGCCAGGCGCGTATCTACAAACTGAATATTGGGCATTTCGAGCCCTTTGTAGCGTTCGGCTAGCTTCACATATCCATATTTGTGCAGTTGGGTGTTGAAAAAACTTTCGAGCGACGGGGTGGCAGTGCCAAGCAGGGCAACAGCCTTGTGCAAGTGCGCCAGATATATGGCCGTATCGCGCGTATGGTATCGGGGAGCAGGGTCAAATTGTTTGTAGTTGCTCTCATGTTCTTCGTCTACTATCACCAATCCGAGTTTGCTGAAAGGGAGAAAAATGGATGAGCGTGCGCCCACTATTATCTGTATTTCTTCAGCCTCGTCGGACGTCGTTCCTAGCAATCTGTGCCATATTTCTATGCGTTCTGAATCGTTGTATTTGGAATGATATACGGCGCATTTTCTGCCAAAAACCTGCTGTAGCCGCTGTGTAAGCTGCGATGTAAGCGCTATTTCGGGAACCAAAAAAAGCACCTGTTTTCCGGCTTCTATTTGTTCGTTTATGAGGTGAATGTATATTTCTGTTTTCCCGCTCCCGGTCACGCCTTCGAGCAATACCACTTGCTTGGTTTCGAACTGCTGCTTAATCTGCTCATAAGCTAAGCTTTGTGCAACGGTAAGTGGTTTTATGGCATGTGTGATAATGGTACTCGTTTCGAATCGGCTTATTTCCCTTTTTTCAATTACAAAAACGCCTTTCTCAGTCAGGCTTTTGGCCGATTCCCAATTCAGGTTGTCATTGGCCATGAGGGTGCTTTTTTGAATGGGTGGAATTGCTTCCATCTGGTGCCGTTTCATGAGCTCGCGCCCAATCATGATGTAATGCATCAGAAAATCGAGCTGCTTAGGTGCGCGCTGCAGGGTATTCATGAGTTTGGCGTACTCATCGGGGTTTTTGTAATCGGGCGCCAGAGCCAGATACGTTTCAAACTTGGGCTTCCAGCCACCGGCCATGGTCTCCTCGCTTACCAATAGTCCTTTTTTGAGTAGGGAATTGATAAAACGCATGGGATTTTTTATGCCCGATTTGTCTTGCAATTCTTCTATTTTAATGGATTTTTGCAGGCTTACCACCTCCAGTATTTCTTTTTCTTTTGGGGTAATATTTACATCATCGTCGGGCTTTAGTCCTGCAAAAAGAGTAGTGTCCGATTCCAATTTTAAGCCGGCTGGCATTGCAGCTTTCATTACTTCGCCTATAGTGGCCATGTAGTAAGCAGATATCCACTGCCAGAGTTTTAGCTGAAAATCATTTACAATACTTATGTTATCTACTATTTCAAGTATCGGTTTAGTCTGTGCATATTCCGGCTTATTGTGGTGTATGTTGAGTACAAGAGCCGTGTACAGTTTTTTTTTGCCAAATTGTACTATTACACGTTGTCCAACACCCATTTCCGCTTCCAGTTCCATAGGTACAGAGTAAGTATAGGTATTGGGCAGCGAAAGGGGCAATATTACATCGGCAAACATAAACTCTTATTGATGTTTTTTATAAAGTAAGAATGGGGTAGTCGGTGTATCCTTTCGGGCCGCCATCGTAAAAAGTTTTATTGTCCCATTCGTTTAAAGGCGCTTGGTTTCTGAACCGGCTTACCAAATCGGGGTTTGAGATGAATAATTTTCCGAAAGCTACTACATCTGCATGCCCGTTTGAAACTACTGCTTGTGCAGTTTCCAGATTGTAACCGCCATTGGTCATGAGTGTGCCTTTGTATTTGTCTCTGAAAGCGGGTGCTACATATTTAGGGTAATGAGCGGGCAAATCGGCACGGTTTATCTGGGGTTCGTTGAGGCAAACGTATGCCAAATCGAATTTGCTTATTTCCGTCAGAATCAAATCAAAAACATCAACAGGGGTTGAGTTGTACATCTGGCCGTTGGTGCCACTTGGCGAAAAACGTATAGCGGTATACTGGCTGCCAATGGTCTGAGAAACGGCTTCGGTAACTTCAATGGCGAGGCGAGCTCTGTTCTGTACACTTCCACCATAATTGTCGGTGCGGTGGTTGGTGCCATCGCAGATAAACTGGTCTATGATGTAGCCATTAGCACCGTGTATTTCCACACCATCAAATCCTGCAGCAATAGCATTTTGAGCGGCATTAACGTAATCGTTTATGAGCGCTTGTATTTCGCTGTTCTTTAGAGGGCGAGGTGCTACATACTCTTTTTTGCCTGAAGGGGTATCTTTGAAACCTTTGATTGGAATATCTGAAGCTGAAACTGGTAATTCACCGTTCAGAAAATCGGGGTGTGAGTTTCTGCCCACATGCCAAAGCTGGGCAAAAATTTTACCTCCACTTGCATGTATAGCTGCGGTTATGGGTTTCCATGCTTCTACTTGTGCTTGCGAATACATGCCGGGTATACGTACATAACCTATTCCCATAGGAGAAATGGGCGATGCCTCTGAAACTATAAGGCCCGATTCAGTGCGCTGGCAGTAATATTCTGCCATAATTGGTGTGGGTATATAATCGGCGGTAGCCCGGCTGCGGGTAAGAGGAGCCATGGCTATGCGGTTTCGCAAATGCAGTTGCGCTGTATGAAGCGGTGAATATATATCTATAGTACTCATAAAAAAGAATGTGAGGCTAATATTAATCAAAAAGCTTTGTGCCGGCAATTTCTTCTACGTAATCTTTATCGGGCTTTAGGCGCGTCATAAGTCCGAAACCCACTACCAAGGCTACCAATGGTAAATAATTTTGTACAAAAATGTAAATGATGATGGCTGCAAAAATGCTGGTTTCCATCATCACAAGTTTTATGACAACCCTTGAGCGATATTCATTCAATTTATCGAGCACCAGATTCCCGGTTTCCGCGGTATTCAGTTTTATTTTGTCGGCGACTATGCCAATAACCATAAAATCTATGAGCACAAAGGCTATGCTCACAATTCCGAGAATGAAGGTGGTTGTTTGATCTTCGATACGCGCTATGGCATCGAGCATAACGAAATTTGCCACCACAAAAAACAGGAGTACGCCCAAAAATATAGCACCAAACACTATGTTCAATGATTTCCAATAGGTTCTTAATTCTTGCTTATTCATAATTTGAGTGATTAATGAAAAACGAATGTACATATTTTTTTATAAATTAGTTTGTAAACTTCATTTATAAAAACTGGGTTATTAATATTGAAATGTATAGATATGTATTTTTTTGTAAAATCGATAAAATGGTAATAAAAGTCATAATTTTTCTATTGTTAATTTATTAACATTGTTTTTTGTTACATTACCGCAAGAAAAGAGGTGTTAAATGCTGCGGTAAACATGCGAAAATAGAAGTTCTTGTTACAAATTTTAATGATAAAAACATTATGGAAGTATCTGCCAAAACCATAGAAAGATTAAGTTTATATAGACGGGCACTCATAAACCTGAAGCAACAAGACAAAAAATACATTTTTTCACATGAACTAGGCAATATTCTCAATCTTACAGCTGTGCAGATACGTCGTGATCTTATGCTTATAGGTTGCTCAAGCAAACTAAAGAAGGGATATGAGGTAGAGGAGCTGATAGCGCTGATAGATAAAATATTGGATACTGATGCAGGTATGAATGTAGCTGTAATAGGTATGGGCAATTTGGGTAGGGCGCTCACAACTTATTTCAACAATAAGCGTGAAAAACTTAAAATTGTAGCTGCATTTGACGCTGACCCCAATAAAATAAATCAGTTGCAAGCCGGAATTCCGTGCTATGCACTTACTGAATTGAAGACTATTATAGATAAAGAAAAAATTGATATTGCCATGCTCACGCTGCCACATGCTTATGTTGAAGATGTGGCCGATAAACTGATGCAGGCTGGTATAAAAGGCTTGGTCAATTATACTTCGAAACCGATAAAACCTATACCTGGCGTTTATGTAGAGGATATAGATATGCTTACTGCACTTGAGAAGGTTGCCTTTTACGTAAAGTCTTCTATACAAGCGCAGCGCTA
>JAIFMY010000037.1 GCA_020048155.1 Bacteroidota bacterium | reverse complement strand
AAACAGATATAAGACCATTGACATATAAAGCGTAACAATTATTTAAATCAATAGACGAGGCATACACAAAAATATTTTAGTAAATTTCGAGATTAAACATCTTAAATCTGACATGCGCTCAGGCTCCAAAACATGCAAATAATTTTCAGATGAAAAATCTCATCACATACTTTACACCAAGCCAAGAATACGATCTATTTGACAGATTGCGCACGAGCGCACTCATAACGTTGGGCTTTATAGGAATTTTGGGTACTTTATTGCATTTTTCTGTAACTTTGCTAATGTCTGGCAGATTTTTGTGGGACTCCCTATTTATGGGTGCCATCATTGGATCAGTGTTATTTTTTCTCAAATATTACGGCATACACAAAGCTGGCAACCTTCTTTCACTAGGCATAATATTGTCGGTAGTCAACTCTATAAATACGATAGATCCTACAATAGATATAAAAATAAAACTGGTTCAAGGTTTTTACAATGTAATCGTAATTTTTGTAGTAGGAGCGCTATTTGCTTCAAAATTGGTATTTGTAATAAATGCAGTTCTCATCATAGCCTCTACCACTCGAATCATGATCATCGGAAAACAAATTTCGCCTGAGTCAGCAGATTATATAAACATTGCATACATAAATCACACATTTACAATCGTTTTTATTACGCTCATATTGTTTGCCAGCAAAATATTTTCAGACAAATCGATAGAAAAAGCAAAACTTGATGCTTCCACCCTGAAAGTTCAGAATAGTAAATTGGAAGAGTTGCTGGGGTTAATAAAAAAATCGGCAACAGGAATGCAAAAATTATCGAATAAAATAAGCATTAATGCTCAGGAATTGAACAAAAACTCATCTACCCAAGCAGCTAACGTAGAAGAAATTTCGGCAACTATAGAGCAAATGGTTTCTCTGATTCAACAAAATTCGAGCAATACCTTGGCAGCAGCCAAAAGAGTAAACCAAACCAATGAGTTTATAAAGCAAAGTGGAGAAATAATATACAACACAGAAAAAGCCATTCGCAACATAAGCAGCAGGATTGAAAACATAAAAGATTTGGCAGAACGGACTGATATGCTAGCTATAAATGCATCTATAGAAGCAGCTAGGGCAGGTGAGGCAGGCAGGGGATTTGCAGTAGTTGCCCAAGAAGTAAGAAACTTGGCCGAACGAAGCAATGCCAGCGCTTTGGAAATTGCAAAACTCGTAAAATCGGCACTAAAAGAAAGTACACAAGCAAAAATATATCAGGAGCAAATTGCTAAAGATGTTGAACAAATAAATACTGTGGTTGAAGATATATCGTATGCTTCTATTGAGCAAGAAACAGGTTCTGGCCAAATAAATGAATCGATCTTGGAAATAAATAAAGGCGCACAAAACAACGTTTCAGTTGCAGAACTTTTGCACGATTCTGTAAAAACGCTTACCGACGATGCTCAGCTACTTTCAAACCTGATTTTGAATAACAAAAAACATCAGCAAGAGTAGTATTTCCGGAAATCTAGTTCCCCCATACTCTTATTTCATATATAAGTATGGTATTGAATAACATGCCAAAATATGGAGCCTCTTTTTTTTTGCTAAAAGCATTTTATTTATATAAATGAACTACTTTAGGGAAATGTTTTTGCCCGGCTAAATTGCTTTCGAATACTGTAAATGTGCATTTTATATATTCTCACGCAATCCTTTTTGTTCAAGTAAAATCATGGATACAAAAGATTCGTTCGAAAACATAAAAATAGGTTTCATTATTTTTTTGTAAAGAAAACAAACATCGATTGTAATGAAAATTGCTAAGACACTCATATTGGTATCTTATTTTTGCAGTTTTGCAGTTATAGGCTACGCACAGAAATCCGCTACAGATAGCCTGGAATTGCTCTTGAGTAAATATATCCCAAACGATACTACAAAAGTAAATCTGCTCAACAAATTAACTTACGCCATTTACCCTCAAGACTCAGTGAAAGCGATGCAATATGCCAAGCGTTCAACCGAACTATCTGAAAAACTTCATTACAGTTCAGGCACAATTGAAAGCTTTCTCATTCTAGGATTTTACCACAAAAGCGCTTACAGTGATCAGGCAATACGATATTACAAAAAAGCCTTACAAATAGCCGAAAGAGAAGAGAATAAAACCGAGAAAGCCAAGTGTTACAATGCTATAGGAATATATTATTTTGAACATGAAAAGAACGATTCTGCTATTGAATACTTTCAAAAAGCAATAAGTGAAGCAAAGCAAATAAGTTACACCACCGAAACAGCCAAATACTTGCAACGTTTGGCAGCAGTATATGCCAAGCAGAGCAAATACGAACAAGCCATTGCCAGCAACAAACAATCGTTGAAAATATTAGAACAACTGAACGAAAAGTATCTGTGCTCGGTTTGCCTGAATAATATAGGTAAATTATATGAAAGGCTTGGAAACAGGGCTGCAGCACTCGATAGTTATCACAAATCTATAAAATTCAGAGAAACCCTTAAAGACACAGTCATTGTAATAGGCACACACTACAGTATAAGCAAATTATACTTCTCACAATCAGATCACACCAATGCCCTTATTTTTTTACAAAAAGCACTTGCACTCGCCCAAGAGACCAATAATAAACATGAAATAGCATCGTGCTATTTGCGAATTGGCAACCTGTTCAATGCTACCAAAAACTTAGAAGCTATAGATTATCTTACAAAAGCATACAGTATACAAGAAGAAATATCAGAAAATGAATCGTTGCCAATCACGCTCAACCGTATAGGAGACTTTTATGTCACCCAAAATAATTATCATAAAGCGCTTCAAACCTACGAAAAAGCACTGGTGATGGCAAAAGAATTGAAAAGAAAGCCTTTGATTTCAACCCTGCTTTATAAAATGGCCGAAATTTTTTACCAACAAAAAAATCAGGCAATGGCACTCAGGTATTCGTTGCAAAGTCTGGCTATAGCTAAAGACGTAAACATGCGCGAGAATCAGAAAAATAACCATTTCCTACTATCAGAAATATATAGCGTTACCAACAATTATAAAGAAGCCTATCTAAATCATAAATCATATAAAACACTAAGCGATAGCGATTTCAACGAATTAAACGTAAAAGAAATTACCGAAATTCAACTAAATTTCAGATTTGAACAAGAAAAACAAGCAATAGAACTTGAAAACCTAAAACGTGATGCCTTATATAAAGCCGAAGCAAGAATTCAAAAAACCATCATTATTTCACTCATTACCATTTCGTTACTTGGTATTATTTTCACTATTTTTATATTGGTGCTTTACAGGAATAAGAATAGATTGAACATACTACTTCGGCAGCAGAAAGCTGAGATACAAGAGTTGAATGCTGAATATGTAGCTGTTAATGAAGAATTAAAAATAGTAAACGATGATTTGAGCCGAACAAAAAGAATAATTGAAGAACGTGAAAACTTACTGATACACATTACCGACAATATACCAGTATCTATTTCCCTTATAAACAACAATTTGGAATACATATTTTCCAATACTAAATACGCAGAAATGTACAGTAGTACAAAGAGCGAATTACAAGATAAAAATGTGAGAGATCTATTTGATACCAGCCACTACTTGTACATATACCCTAATATCTTAAGAGCGCTAAATGGTGAAGCCGTGTCGTTTGAAAAAATATTGAAACCTGCTGTGGGGAAAAATAAAGTGATAGATGTACAATATATACCATACATAGAAAATGACTGTATAATAGGTATGTTGGTTTGCAGCACCGATATAACCCAACGAAAGGAAGCAGAACTAGCCCTGAAAGAAATTGAAGAACAAAAGGCCCAACTCATGGCCGACGAAATAGAGCGTATGAACAAAGAAATAGAAGCAAATCAGAAATCTATGGCCGCTGCTGCATTAAAACTGATACAAAACTCAGAACGCGATGCCCAGACCATTGACAGGCTCACTGAAATTGAGAAAAACGCAAATAAGGAAAACAAACAGAGCATAAACGCCCTCATAACCGACTACAAACGAAAATCGTACAACACCAACTGGCGCGAATTTGAAATACTATTCGAAAAAGTACATTTCAGGTTTTATGAAAATCTGAATGCCCAATACCCAATGCTAAGCCCCAACGAACGGAAACTTTGTGCCTTTTTGCGCCTGAATATGAGCAGCAAAGACATAGCCCAAATTACATTCCAATCGGAAGACGCACTCAAAAAATCGCGCCTCCGCCTCAGGCAAAAATTCGGACTCGACAGAGAAACCAACCTGACATCGTTCATGCAGTCGTTTTAAAACACTTCATTCATAGGTGTTTATAATCATTTTTGAGAATTCATTTTCAAATGTCTACTTTTTGTCCCATCCCATTTTTCAATTCCCAAAGATTTTAGAAGTACTATTGACAAGTTATTTTTTTAGGAAAAAGTATTGCCGTTTCAAGTCGGCTTTTCGCCAAAAAATCGAGAAATCAGGGAAAAATAATTTCAACTTCTAAATCTTATATTTTTATGAAAAAACAATTATCAGTTTTACTCTTTTTGCTACTTGCTGCAGGCTATGGTTATAGCCAAACGGTAGTAAAAATGGTGCTGCCACAGAATTGTGCTGATAACACAACGGCAGTGGAAAAATGGGAAAAGGATAAAAATTCGAATCTCGAAATTTATCCCACACCCAGCAACGGAAATTTCACCTTGTATATTCATTCCACCGAAAACATAATGGAAACCACGGTGCAGATATACAACGCTTTGGGAGCGATAGTTTATTCTGAGCAACTCTTTTGCGATTCACCAAACCTGGTGAAACAATATGCCCTTACCAATCTTTTACCGGGACAATACATAGTAAAAGTAAAATCTGAGAAAAGAGAATTGACACAGAAACTTTTAATAAAATAAAAGATGAAAAAATACGTATTGGCAATATTGGCATTTTACCTGTTACAAACAGTAAATGCTCAGCTTACAACGGTTTGCGGTACCGACACCATTATTCTGCAGGTAGACAATTACTTCAATGGCAACATTACATGGGAACAATCGCTCGACAATGAAAACTGGCTGTCTATATCGGATGCATCGGGGCCTACCTATAAATTTCTGCCCACCGAAACAAAATATTACAGAGCAGTAGTTTACACCACAGAGTGCGATCCTCTTTGCTCTCCCGCCACCCTTATACAAATGCCCCCTAAGGCATATGCCGGAACCGACCGCAAAATAGGTGGAAGTAAAACCAAACTGCTAGGCAGCACGGAGGTTAATGCTACTGGTACTTGGTCGATACTGGAAGGCACCGGCGGCATGCTGGGTGGCCCAAGCAACCCTTATTCCGAGTTTTCAGGCACTTACGGCCAAGCATACAAACTCATATGGACTACCACCAATGGCTGTGGCCAAAGTTCAGATACAGTGTCATTTATATTCGAAGAAATAATATCCAAAGACAATTTCATAGTAGTCGATTTGACCGACGAAATACTGGGCGACAGCCTGGAGCGCACTACAGGCATATACCGCATAAAATTCAGCGATGCATCTATTGTACCGTCAGATACCATGCTCCTTATTGGCATGCGACCAGATATAAGCTTTTTGGTCAAAATACAATCGTTTTACATGGACAACGATGTGTATGTATTCACCACTACCCCGGGTAGCCTCGAAGACATCATACAAACCGGTACCATGAATGTGGGCGATGCCGTAAACGAAGGCATGGCACAGGATGGCAAAAAGAATAAAACCAGTTTCCCAACACGCGAAACACTCAAGCATTTCATAGGAAACAAAAACCAGGTAGTAATTTACTCCAGCAACTTCATGGACAAAGATGGCTACAGGGTAAATATGATGAAAAAAGCCACCAACAAAACTGGCCTGAAACTTTCAGTTCCGGACATGGATTTGTTCCAAACCGAAGACGAGGCGCTAAAACTCTCTTTAGCAAATGCATATATACGTTTCGAACCCAATTTTGTATGCGACTTTGAAGTAGGTTTTTTCACCCTTAACAATATAAAAATTGGTTTGGACAATGGCGAGTTTGAATACAACTACAAACTCAGATTTGAGGCTACTGCAAAAAAAGAACTCAGCAAAGAACTTACCATACTTGAATATACAAACTACGTAGTATTTATGATAGGCGTGGTACCTGTGGTCATATCCACATCTATAGCGCTCAATGCTGAAGCTTCAATATACGCCTCGGCCACCTTGGTAGTAACCGAAGAAAAAAACTACCAGAAGAATTTCACTGCCTTGTTGGTGGGCGAAAACATTAAAGATGTGCACTTTGTATCATCGTCGTATAGCAAGTCTACCTCTACATCAGACTACATCATGCAAGGCAAGCTTGGCGCAGAATTTTCGGTAGGTCCCGAGATTTCGGTAGAATTGTACAGCGTGATAGGCCCATACTTTGAACTACCCCTTACCCTGAGTGCCGAAATATGTGTAAATACTGACAAAAACTGGTATGCAGAAGCTGGTTTAGGCATTGAAGGAAATTTGGGTGTAAAAGCCCATTTGGGATCACTCAAACTTTTCGACATTAAAAAAACACTTTTCAAAGCCGATTTGATAAAACCGCTACAAATGCCTTATAGAATAAATGTGCTTTCGGGCAATTATCAGAAAGGTGTGCAAGATGCAGTACTGCCGCGTCCTATCAATATAAAGGTAACGAGCAGTTATGGTTTTGGGGTTCCCCTAGTTCCAGTCCGCTTTTCGTTGGACGATGGCAATGGTTCGGTAAACAATTCGGTATTATTTACCAATATGGAAGGAAAAGTAACTGTAAATGATTGGAAACTTGGCAACAATCCCGATGCCCGTTTGGATATATCAGTTTTGAACTGCGAAAACGAGGACATCGAAGATTTCAGCCCGGTATCTGCTTATGCATCGGGCATATACAACTGTGCCAACACCGATTTGTCTATCATTCTCACCAAAGGAGAAAACGGCATAGTGCCCAAAGTAATGGGAGGAAAAGAGCCTTTTACCTATTCTACTAACGGCACCAATTTCAGTACAACCGTTCCCGAATTTCTGTATGCCAATGCAGGCAAATACATGATTTATGTAAAAGATGCAAACAGTTGCAACGCCAACCGAAATGTTACCGTAGTGGCACAAGACCCATGCACCGCCAGTCCGCTGTTTATAGACGTGTATAAGGCTGCCAATACCATACAATTTATCGGACTAAACGGAAAGGCACCGTACCAGTTTTCAATAGACAATGCCGCAAGTTTCACAGAAAACAATTTGTACAGCAACCTTACTCCCGGCAAGCACGCTGTGCACATACAAGATGCCAACAACTGCGCCAGTGTAGATACTTTTGAGGTGGAATTGCAGGAAAATAAGGCCGTGAACGCACACACACCTGTACACAACGCCAAATATTACAGACCTGAAAATATCGTTTTCAAATGGCAAGCCGCATTGTTTGCCAACAATCAGACTTACGATGTATACTTGAAAAAAGGCGAAGAAGCATATACCAATATTGCTCAGAACCTTACCGAAGAAAGCTTTACACATGCTGCAACGCTCGATTATAGCACCTTGTATACATGGAAAGTGGTAATAAAAGACCAAGCCGGAGCAGAAAAGGAAAATGCAGAATTCTCATTCACCACCATGGCCGACCCTGCCATAGTTGCGACCACACCTACCCTACTGCAACCAGCCAGTTACGAAAAAACGGACACAACAGTAACCTTCAAATGGCAATCGCAAGGTGGCGATTTTAAATACGACTTTTTCCTCGATGGCAGACTGTACTTTTACAGCCTCACTGCCGATTCGGTAGTAATACCGCGTCTGTTGCCGGGTATGGTATATGAATGGAAGGTAAAGATAAAAAGCCCTACCAATGCAGATACTTATGAAAGCGAAACCAGATATCTTGAGGTAAAATCGCTGCTTCCGGTACTCACTACCAACAACGTTTCGGCCGTAACCCAGATATCAGTAACTTGCGGTGGCAATATTACAAGCGAAGGTCTGGCACCTGTTACTGCCTACGGACTTTGCTGGAGTTTATACCCCCAACCTACCATAGACAGTACCCACATAGAAATTGGTTCCGGCGTAGGTATATTCTCAGGCACACTCACAGGCCTTACCGCCCAAACTGCATATTACGTACGTGCATATGCCACCACCGCCAATGGCACATCGTATGGCAACGAAATAAAATTCTCTACACGTGCACTTGACCCTGTAGATGGCAGCGGAAATCAATACAATACTGTGATATTGGGCGACCAGGAATGGATGACCAGCAACCTGCGCACTACCAAGTACAGCGATGGTACGGATATTCCTAACGTAACCGATCAGGATGCTTGGGGGGCACTCACTAGCCCTGCATACTGCTGGTACAACAATGTTGAAGCGGAATCATATGGAGCCTTATACAATTGGTTTGCAGTAGATACGCTGTCAAATGGCAACAAAAACGTTTGCCCTAATGGCTGGCGCGTTCCTACGGATGCCGACTGGACAGAATTGGAGATATTCTTGCAAAACAACGACTACAACTACAACGAGATGAGCGACAACGATCAGGATCGTGAAACAAACAATCTCATTGCAAAATCTATGGCATCGGGCCAGGGCGACTTGTGGCGTTACGACCCTTATACCGAAGGTGCACCGGGCAACTGGGATTACTGGCCATACCAGAACAAAACAAAACTCAGCATACATCCGGCCGGGAAAAGGCATGCTGTCTGGACTTTTGCCCTCAAAGGTGAATCTGCTCTCTTCTGGACTAGCACCCCCAACAACGCCACCACCACTTGGTCTCGACTCATATACTACTCCAATGTAGGTACTACCCGCACTAGCTCAACTGTACAAGACGGTATTTCGGTACGTTGTATCATGAAATAAATAATATTACCAACTTATGCCTTACCAGAGGAGCCTGCTTGCAGGTTCCTCTTTTTTTGTCAAAAATTACAATCTAAAATCTGGCATAAAACATTTTTCTATTTTTTTACAAATCCTGTCATTTTTAGAAATAGGTGTAGTATTTTTATACAGTAATGAAGAAACCGCAGAAAACACATATTTTCAAAAAGCAAATTCTTTAAAATAAATAAAAATATTAAATCTTCGAGATAGGAAATTAGCCCTTTTTATTTCTTAAAATAACAGAAGCTAATATTTTTGTAAAAATAAATACATTTTGTTAAAGACTAAATTACAAAAGGTTTTATTAAGAAATAAGAACAAATTATAAAATTAAGAATAGTATTTAATAAAAATCATTCAATAAATATTCTTCGCGATTATTCAGAAATCAGAGAAGGCAAAATAGAAGAGGCGAAAGTTGAATATATAAAATTAATGCCAGAGAATTTGAGCTGAGAAAAGCAGATTTGAAAAAGGCTTTTAAAATGATGATTGAAAATATCTGGGATTGGTGGGATTGAAAAATTGATAAGTCCATGATTTATTTCTAAATCTATTTTCCTTCCTAGATTCTGATAAGTTAATATTCATTACGGATTTGGTATATAAGGAGAAGCGGAATACCTTTAAAATTAGGAGACCATCATATTCATAAAACAACAATTATGAAACATTTATCAGTATTAACTATGGCATTCTTCATGTTTGTAAGTTTCGCTACTGGGCAACCTTACACAACTGGAAAAACAGACAAGTTTGGGAACACTCCTACAATATTGAAGGGCGTATAAAGGAATCCCATAACATAGTTCAAATTGAGTCTACACTGCTAGCGCCCAATCTGGCAATGTGACACTTGACTCACGGTTTTCAAACTCAAATTGCTTTTCCGGCAAAAATCAATTACCTTGTGGCTGTTGTTTGGTAATATATCCGGACGCAATGCAATGCACATACTATGCTCACTTTCAGTGTAATTAAATATAGTACCATCTGCAAAACCACTAGGCCGGAGGCAACCACTGAATCGGCCTTTGGTACACGTGCAACATTGCAAGTACACACAATTCGCAACAGCTAACCCTAGAGTAGATGAAAAGAATAAGCCAAATAATATTTTTGAAGTAGGCATTTTGTAAATAAATTATAATATTGTATCTTAGAGCAAAAATAAAAAAAATATGGAGGCCAAATACAAAAGTCTATC